>JAXDHL010000281.1:0-10114 GCA_034664525.1 Solirubrobacteraceae bacterium | reverse complement strand
CGCCGGCGGGCGCGCTGGCGAGCGCGTGGCCGCTGGCCGGCGGCGACGCCTCGCGGTCGGGGTCTGAAGCTGCCGGCGCCGCGCTCCCGGCGACGCCGATGTGGTCGGTGGCCGGCGCCGCGGTGCGTACCCCGATCGTGGTCACCTCGGCCGCCGCGCCGGACGCCCAGCGGGTCGCCTACGGGACCGCCGACGGCCGGGTGCACGTCCGCGCGCTGCTGACGGGCGCGGCGGTCGGGCCGGTGGACGGGGTGCCGGCGACCAACGACGCGCTGACCGATCCGGGATCGGCGTTCGGTCCTGACGGCGTCGCCGCCGCGCCGGCGGCGGCCGCGGACGAGCTGTACGTCGTCCACGACGATGGCGGCGGGATCGAGGTCCTGCGCGTCGACGTCACGACCGGCACGCGGATCGGGACCGCCGACGTCCCTGTCCCGGGCTCGCTCGGGTGCACGGTGGCGGGCTCGCCGCTGCTCACGCCGCCGGCCGCGGACGGCTCGCGCTTCCTGTACTTCACGATCCGCGGTGCATGCACGTCGGGCGCCGGGTTGCTGCGCTGGGGGATCAGCGGCGCCGGCGCGCTGCTCGGGGCACCGAGCGTCGCGGCGCTGTCCGGGGTCACGCGCGGGGCGAGCCCGTCGCTCGTCGTCCTGCGCGACCGGTCCGGCGCGCCGCGCTTCTACGTCGCCGCGCCGCACAGCGGCGGCCTGGCGCTGTTCGACGCCGCCCGCGACCTGACCGCGAGCCCGGACGCCACCGCCGTGCTCCCGGCCGGCGAGCTGCCGCAGACGCCGTCGGCGCCCGCCACCGCCGACGGGCTCGTCGCCGGCGCCGCGGGCGCGGGCACGCCGCCGGCCGGCGCGCTGTACGTCGCCGCGGACGCCGGCGGGGCGACCCGCGTGCACCGGTTCGTCCAGGACGGCGACGGCACGACGCTGCGCGAGGCGGCCGTCGTGAAGCTCGACGGGGCGCCCGCCACCGGGCTCGCGGTCGCCGAGACGATGACGCCGTCGGGCCCCAGCGCCGACGGCCGGCTGCTCGTGCCGACCACGTCGGGGGTGGCGGTGCTGCGCAGCGCCGACCTGTCGCGGGTGGTTGTGTCCGGCGGCACCGGGGCGGCCGGCGGCGCGCCGGTCGCGGCCGGCTCGCTCGGGCTCGTGGGCCGGGCCGGGCAGGACCTGCTGGCGGTCGACCTGCGCGGCGGCGCGACCGACACGGTGCCCGGCACGGCCGCGGTGCAGCTCCAGCCGGCGCTCGCCCGCGGCGTGCTCGTCACCGGCAGCGCGGCCGGCGTCCGCGCCCTGCGCACCACGGACACGACCCCGCCGGCGGTCACCCTGCGGGGCCTGCCGCGCTCGCTACGTCGTGGCCGGCGGGTCACGCTGCCGGCCGGCGTCGCTGACGACCGCGGCGTGGGGAGCGTGGTCTTCCGGCTGGGCGGCCGCCGGCTGGGCCGCGCGGCGGCGCCAGCCGCGTTCGCCGCCGCCGCCGACCTGTCCGCCCGGGTCCGGATCCCGGCGCGGCTGAAGCCGCGCCGCTATTCGCTGACCGCGACGGCCACCGACGCCAGCGGCCTGCGGCGCACCGTGCGGCGCACGGTGCGCGTCACGCGGTAGCCGCTAGGCCTCGGCCTTCGACCCGGCGGCGATCTTGCGCAGGTCGAGCGGCTTGTGGAGCGTCTCGTCGTCCACGCCCTGCTCGCGCGCGACCTCGCGCAGCGTGCGACCGGACTTCGACGCCTCCTTGACGATGTCGGCCGCCTTGTCGTAGCCGATGAACGGGTTGAGCGCGGTGGCGACGGCGAGCGTCCCCTCGGCGGACTTCTCGCAGCCGTCGTAGTTGGGCTCGATGCCGTCGACGCACTTCTCCCGCAGCGCGACGGTGGTGGTCGAGAGCAGGTGAATCGACTGCAGCAGGTTGCGGGCGATCAGCGGGATGCGCACGTTGAGCTCGAACTGCCCCTGCATGCCGCCGATCGTGATCGCGGTGTCGTTGCCGATCACCTGCGCGCTGACCTGCAGCACCACCTCGGGGATGACCGGGTTGACCTTGCCCGGCATGATCGAGGAGCCCTTCTGCAACTCGGGCAGGTAGAGCTCGCCGATGCCGGCGCGCGGACCGGAGCCCATCAGGGCGAGGTCGTTGGCGATCTTGGTCAGCGAGACGGCGAGGACCTTCAGCGCGCCGGAGAGCTCGACCAGCGCGTCGCGGTTGGCCTGCGCCTCGAACGGGTCCTCGGGCGGCGAGATCTCGAGGCCGGTCGCCTCGGACAGCTTGGCGCGGACGCCGGCCGCGAAGTCGGGATGGGTGTTGAGGCCGGTGCCGGTGGCGGTCCCGCCGAGCGGGATCTGGGCGACCTGCGGCAGCGCGTTGCGCACGCGCCGCGCGCCCAGGCGGATCTGCGCCGCGTAGCCGGCGAACTCCTGGCCGAGCGTGACCGGGACGGCGTCCATCAGGTGCGTCCGGCCGGACTTGACGACGTCCTTCCACGCCTCGGCCTTGCTCGCGAAGGAGGCCTCGAGCGCGTCGAGCGCGGGCAGCAGCGTCGCGGTGGCCTCGCCGAGCGCGGCGAGGTGGACGGCGGACGGGAAGACGTCGTTGGACGACTGGCCCATGTTCACGTGATCGTTCGGATGGGCGCCCTCGCCGGCGAGGTTGGCGATCACCTCGTTGGCGTTCATGTTCGAGGAGGTGCCCGAGCCGGTCTGGAAGACGTCGATCGGGAACTGGTCGTCGTGGTTGCCCTCGGCGACCGCGTCGGCGGCGGTGGCGATCCGCTCGGCCAGCTCGGCGTCGAGCAGCCCGAGCTCCGCGTTCGTGCGCGCCGCCGCGCCCTTGATGCGGCCCAGCCAGCGCACGACCTGCACCGGCACCCGCTCGCCCGAGATGGGGAAGTTGCCGACGGCCTTCGTGGTCTCGCCGCCCCACAGCTGTTCGTTCGAAGTCTCCACGCTCATAGTCCTCTCAGCGTACGACTCACAGGCAGAACGCGGCGATCTCGCGCGCCATCCCGACCGGGTCGTCGTAGGCCATCAGGTAGCCGGTCCCGGGCAGGACCCGCAGCTGGGCATCGGGGAGCAGGCCGAGTGCCTCCTCGGCGATCGCAAGCGGATGCGCCGCGTCCTCGTCGGCCCACAGCAGCAGGACCGGGCAGTCCAGGTGGCGGTAGCCGTCGAGGATGTCGGCGGGGTCGTCGACCGGCCAGCGGCGGGCGGCCTTCGCCCACGCCCGGGCGCGGTTGCCGTTGCGGGGGAGGTCGGCGAGCGCGTGGCGCATCAGGTCGCGGGCGGCGGGGTTGCCGCGTGCGGACAGCTTCTCGCCGGTGGCCGGCCGGAACGCCGCCGCGACCCCGCGAGCCGCGAGCCGGTTCACCCCCGGGACCGCTCCTGCGCGCGCGACCACGCGTACGACGCGCTCCGCGCGCTCGCGGGTGGTCCTGCGGTGCAGCATGCTCGGCAGCAGCACGATCCGCTGCGGGTGCAGCCGGCGGCTCAGGCAGGCGCGCAGCACGAGCAGCGCCCCGGCGTCATGGCCGCCGACGATCGGCCGCGGGCCGCACGCCTCGCGGATGAAGCCGGCCAGCACGTCGCCGATCCACTCGGGCGTGTAGGGGTGGCGGGGCCGGTCCTCGGAGTCGCCGTGCAGCGGCAGATCGGGCAGGACGAGGCGGAAGCGGTCGGAGAGCTCCTCGACCAGCGGCTCGAACTCGCGGTGGCTGAGACCGGCCGAGTGCACGAGTGCCAGCGGCGGCCCGGTGCCCGCCTCGCGGTAGGCGATCCGGGCGCCGTCGGTGTGGTGGTAGAGGCGGAGCTTCACCGCGCCGGATCCTACGCTCGGCGGGAATGAGCTTTCGCCTGCCAGGCGGTCGGGCGCGCCCGGTTTCGGCGCCATCACGCGCGTATGACCGCGACATCCTCAAGCTCGCCCTGCCGGCACTTGGCGCGCTGGCGGCCGAGCCGCTCTACGTCCTCGTCGACACCGCGATCGTCGGCCACCTCGGGACGACGCAGCTCGCCGCGCTGGCGATCGCGGCGACCGTGCTGTCGAGCGCGTTCACGGTCTTCAACTTCCTCACCTACGGGACGACCGCGCAGGTCGCGCGGCTGCACGGCGCCGGCCGGGACGACGAGGCCGCGGTCGTCGGCGCCCAGGCGCAGTGGCTGGCGGTGCTGGTCGGGCTCGGGCTGCTCGTGCTGGCGATCGCGCTCGCGGGCCCGGTCGTCCGGCTGATGGGCGGCGACGGGCGCGTCGCGGACGGCGCGGTGCTGTACCTGCGGATCGCGGCGCTCGGCGGCCCGCTGTTCATGCTCGCCGCGGCCGGCCAGGGCTACCTGCGGGGGACCGGCGACATGCGCACGCCGCTGGTGATCCTCGTCGTCGCCCACGTGGTCAACGCGCTGCTCGAGGTGCTGTTCGTCTACGGCTTCGGCTGGGGCCTCGCGGGCTCCGCGTGGGGGACCGTGATCGCCCAGCTCGGGATGGCCGGTGCGTTCCTGCGCGTGCAGCTGCGAGCCGGCTACGCGCCGCCGGACTGGGCGCGGATGCGGCGGCTCGCGCGCGTCGGCGGGGAGATCGCGGTCCGCACCACGGCGCTGCTGGGGGTGTTCCTCGTGTGCAGCGCCGTGCTCGCGCGCGTCGGGGCGGCGTCGCTCGGCGCGCACCAGATCGGCTACCAGCTGTTCCTGTTCATCGCGCTCGTGCTCGACGCGGTGGCGATCGCCGGCCAGGTGCTCGTGGGGCGGATGCTGGGCGCCGGGGACGCGACCGGCGCGCACGCCGCCGCCGTGCGGATGATCGGCTGGTCGGTGGTCTTCGGGTTCGCGTTCACGCTCGTCCTGCTCGCGTTCGAGGGCGTGCTCCCGCGGCTGTTCACCGGCGACGCGCAGGTGATCGAGCGCGCGCGGGCGATGTGGCCGCTGCTGGCGGCCATGATGCCGTTCAATGGCGCGGTCTTCGCGCTCGACGGGATCCTCATCGGCGCCGGCGACACGCGCTTCCTGGCGGTCTCGATGCTCGCCTCGGCGGCCGCCTCGATCCCGCTCGCCGTCGCGGCGCTGTCGCTCGGCTGGGGGATCGCCGGCGTCTGGGCGGCGCTGTGCGCGTTCATCGCGGTGCGGCTGGTCACCTGCGCGGCCCGTTTCGCGTCCGGTCGCTGGGCGCTCACCGGCGCGACCATCCGCTGATCCTCTAGGCTCGCGGCCGCGATGCGCCGCCTCGTCCCGTTCCTGCTCGTGCTGACCGCGCTGGCGCTGTTGCCCGCGGCGGCCGGCGCCCAGAGCAGCCCGTTCGGCCCGCTCCCGCAGGCAGCCAACCCGACGCCGACGCCCACGTCGACGTCGAACGCGGCCGACCAGTCCTCGGTCTCGCGCCCGCTCCTGATCGGGATCGCCGGCGGCGTGGCGGTCATCTTCTTCGGCATCGGCGTGTACATCACGCGCGACGCCCGCCGGCACCTCAGCGACGACGACCGCGCGCGGCTCGAGGGCGGCCGGGCGCTGACGCCCGCGGAGCGCAACCAGGCTTCGCGTATGAAGCAGAAGGCGCGCGCGAAGGGCAAGGCGCAGCGGCAGGCGCGCAAGGCGCACCGCAAACGCTGACGCGCCTCAGCCCGGTCAGCGCGACAGCCGCGCCGTGGCGTCCTTGATGTCGAAGACCGCGTCGTTGGCCGTCAGCGACTCGAACGGCCGTCGCAGGCCGGCGAAGCGCCCGCGCCCGCGGTAGTCGGCGAAGCGCACGAACGCGCCCCGGTTGGTGAACACGAACACCTCGGAGGACTCGGCCGTGTAGGGCAGGTCGCCCTTGAACGGGAACCCGAGCTGGCGGGAGACGGCGGCGCGCGGGGTGCCCGGGACGTAGATCAGCACGCGGTCCCAGTCGAACGGCGTGAGCGTGCGCAGGTCGAGCGGCTGGCGGCGCTGCTCGGAGTCGACGAACGCCTTGGAGATCCGCTCGGCGAGCAGGGAGTCGACCGCGATCCGGTCCTCCTTGCGCGTGAAGTAGACGACCCCGCCGAAGACGAGGAAGCAGCACGTCAGGAACGCGCCGACCGCCAGCAGGGCCTTGCCCATCCCCGCAAGCGTATGCGGCACGGCGCCGTCCGCGTGCACCCATACGATCGGGCGCGAGATGAGGCTCGTCGTCGACGACCCGCTGGCCCACCAGGCGCTTGACGGGCTGCTGCGCGCCGAGGCGGCCGTGCGCCGCCGGCTGTCGGCCGATCTCGAGCGCGAGGGGCTGAGCGCCGCCGGCTTCAGCGTCCTCGTCCTGCTTCGCGACGCCGGTGGGGAGCTCGAGCTGCGCACTGTGCGCGCCCGCCTCGGCACCAGCAAGGCCAATGCGACCGAGGTCGTCGGGACGCTGTGCGGGCGCGGCTTCGCGACGCGCGAGCGCCTCGTGACCGACCGCCGCGCCGTCTCCGTCCGGGCGACGGATCTCGGTGCCGAGCTCGTGGACCGGCTGTTCCCCGAGCACGCCACGCGCGTCGCCGAGACGTTCGCGCGCCTCGACGACGCCGAGAAGCGCCAGCTCGCGGCGCTCTGCTCCAAGCTCGCGGCGTGACCCCGGAGCCGGCCGTCCGCGCGTCCGCGTTCGAGCTCGTCGACGACGAGGGCCGCGTCCGGGCACGGCTCGCACCCGGTGAGGACGGCGCCGTCGCGCTGGACCTCGCCGGGACCGACGGGACGGTCCGGCTCACGATCGGCCTGGCGCCCGACGGGTCGGCGCTCGTCGGCCTGCGCGACGGCGACGGGACCGTGCGGGCGCTGCTGACCGCGCCGCCGCGCCCGGCGGGCTCACCCTCGCTGGACCTGATCGACCAGGCCGGCCGCCGGCGCGTGTCGGTGCTGGCCGGCGACGGGCTGCCGAGCGGCGTCGCCGTCTGGGACGCCGACGGCCGCCACCGGGCGGTGCTCGCCCACGGGCCCGAGCCCGACCGCGACGCGAGCGTCGAGTTCTGGGACGCCGACGGCCGCTACCGCACCGGCTTCGGCACCTGGCCGGACGGGTCGACCGGGATCGAGTTGCTCGACGACCGCGGCCACCTCCGCGGCCGGCTGGGCGAGCGGCCGGACCGGACCGTGGCCATCGAGGAGTGGGACGCGCAGGGTCGCCTGCGCGCCCGCCTCGGGGATCGCGCGGACGGCTCGTTCACGCTCGACTTCTGGGATCGCGACGGCACCTACCGCCACGGCAGCGGATCGCTGCCGACCCGCCGCTCCGACTAGCCGCGGGCGGCCCGCAGCGGCAGCCGCCAGACCGTGTTGACGTCGTGCGCGGAGATCCACACGGCACCGCCCCCGACGGTCACGGAGCCACTGCCCGACGGCGGGCCGTAGCGGGCGACGACCCGTCGCCGCTTCGGATCGATCCGCACCAGCAGCCGGTCCGCCCCGCGCGCCCAGACGGACCCGCCGCCCACCGTGAGGTCCCCGCCCTCCCCGCGCACTCCGGTGGCGATGCGGGTTGTCCTGCCGGTGGCGGCGTCGATCCGGGTCACCGTGCCATCGACCTGGTTCAGCGTCCACGCCGCGCCTTCGCCGACGTCGAAGAAGCGGGGTCCGGGACCCGTCTTGACCGTGCGGGTGATCCGCATGCTGGCCGGGTCGATCTGCTGCACGACGTCCTCGACCGGGTTCGCCACCCAGACCGATCCGGCGCCCACGCGGACGGTCGCCGCACCGACCGGCACGGGGATCGCGGCCGTCTGCACCATCGTGGCCGCGTCGACTCGGGAGAGGCGGCAGGTGGTGCAGTCCGGGCCGTCGGTGACGAGCCACACCGCGCCGGCGCCGACGCCGATGCTGCCCTCGCCGTTGTAGTCGAGCGACACCGGGAGCGCCACGTGGCGGGCGACCTGGTTGCGGCTCGTGTCGATCCTGGTCAACCCCGGCGCGTCGCAGGTCGCCGTCCACACGGCGCCCGCGCCCACCTCGGAGGCCTGGCAGGGGCCCTCGGGTACCGGGATGGTGGCGGTTCGGCGGCCGGTGCGCGGATCGAAGCGGTAGATCTGCTGCTGCCCGCTGAGCCAGATGCCGCCGCGCCCGGCGGCCAGCCAGTCGCCGGTGATCCGGATCTTCTTGGCCCCCGCGCGGTTGACGTCGACCTGCCGGACCTTGGCGGCTGTGACCGTCGCGCCGGCGGCGGTCGTGAGCGCGAGCGCGAGCACGAGGGAGAGCGGCACACGACGAGTGAGTGAGTGCATGGCTACGGCAACCTCTGCCAGTCGGGGAAGAGGTCAGGCGCCTGGTTGGTCGTGAGACGGACGATGTCGGTGCCGTCGAGTTTCATGGTGTAGACCTCGGTGCCGGGACCGAGCCGCGTGGGGCCGCGGCGGTCACGGTCGCTGGTGAAGGCGATGCGCGTGCCGTCGGGCGACGGCACCGGGTTGGTCTCGAACGCGGACGTCGCCAGCACGGTGCGCCGCGCGCTGCCGTCCAGCGCGACGCGTTCGATGTCGGACTTCCGGCTCCGCCGGTCCAGCGACTCGAACACCAGGCCGCTGCCGTCGGGGAGCCACTTGGGGTTGATCTCGCGCCGGCCGCCGTAGGGGGTGACGGCGCGCCGGTGGCTTCCGTCGGCGTTCATGACCATCAGCCGGTTGTCGCCGCTGTAGCCCCCCGGGCGGGACTCGCCGTACGCGATCATCGTCCCGTCGGGCGAGTAGTCCGGATCGATGCTGGAGCGGTTCTGCGGCGTCAGGTACTTCAGGCCGGTCCCGTCGACGCCGATCACCGCGATCCGCTCCGGGCCGGGAGGATGGTTGCGGCCCGGCGGCCGGACGCTGAAGAAGACCATCCGCGTGCCGTCCGGGGAGAAGGCCGGGGCGACGGACGCATTCCTGGAATTGGTCACCTGGCGCTTCTGGCCGGTCACGAGGTCGCTGACGAAGATCTCCTCCGAGAACGGCTCCGGGGTCCCGCGGGTGAACGCCAGCGACGAGGCGCTCGCGGGCGAGAAGGCCGCCTCGAACGTCGCGGCCTGATCCTCGGCGAAGACCTGACGGGCCGCGGAGCCGTCGGGGTTCGCGACCCAGAGGTGCGGCGGCGCCGCGAAGCTCTCCTGCTGCCAGACGATCTGCCCGTTCCGGCCGGGCGGTGTGGCGACCGCCGTCGCGGCGGACGCTCCGCACACTGCGGCCGCCACGGCGAACGTGGCGACGATCCGGCGGTCCATCATCGACTCCTCCCGGCTGGAGGGTGGTCCTGGCCGCTGCTCCGAGGACGCTATGAGCAGCGCGCCGGGCCGTCAACCCACCCGGAGTGCGGCTTTCGGACGACGACCCGCCGCTACCGTTTCCGGTCCACGCCATGGCCTACCGCTCCGTCGATCCCCGCCAGGACTTCCCCGCGCTCGAGGAGGAGGTGCTGCAGCGCTGGCGCGACCGCGACATCTTCCGCGAGTCGATGCGCCGCCGCGAGGGCGCCGAGCCGTGGGTCTTCTACGAGGGCCCGCCGACCGCCAACGGGCGCCCGGGCGCGCACCACGTGCTCGCGCGCGTGTTCAAGGACATCTTCCCGCGCTTCAAGACGATGCGCGGCCGTTACGTGCACCGCAAGGGCGGCTGGGACACCCACGGCCTGCCGGTCGAGATCGCGGTCGAGCAGAAGCTCGGCTTCAAGACCAAGCACGACATCGAGCGCTACGGCATCGCCGAGTTCAACGCCCAGTGCCGCGAGTCGGTGTTCGAGTTCCTCGAGGACTGGAAGGCCCTGACCGAGCGGATCGGCTTCTGGGTCGACCTCGACGACGCCTACCGCACGCTCGACGCGACCTATGTCGAGTCGGTCTGGTGGGCGCTGGCCCAGCTGTGGGAGCGCGACCTGCTGTTCGAGGGTCACCGCGTCGTCCCGTACTGCGTGCGCTGCGGGACCGCGCTGTCCAGCCACGAGGTCGCCCAGGGCTACCAGGACGTGGAGGACCCGAGCGTCTACGTCCGCTTCCCGGTCACGGAGCCGCGCGGGCCGCTCGAGGCCGGCGACCAGCTGATGATCTGGACGACGACGCCGTGGACGCTCGTCTCCAACGCCGCCGTCGCGGTCGACCCGGGGCTCAGCTACGTGCGCGCCTCGCTCGCGGGTGAGGTGTTCGTGCTGGCCGAGGCGCTGGTCGAGCGCGT
>JAXDHL010000280.1:0-10578 GCA_034664525.1 Solirubrobacteraceae bacterium | reverse complement strand
AGCAGGTCGAGCACGAAGCCGCGGTCGAGTCGCACGAGGTCGTCGACCGGCATCCCGATCACCTCGTCGGAGGCCATCGAGGCCGACGCCTGCGAGATCGCGCAGCCGTGGCCCGAGAAGCCGACGTCGGCGACCTTGCCGTCGCGGACCTTGATCTGCACCTTCAGCTCGTCGCCGCAGAGCGGGTTGAAGTCCTCGAACTCAAGGTCGGCGTCGTCGAGCTCGCCCCAGTGGTGGGGGCGCTTGTAGTGCTCGAGGATCTGCTCGCGATACAGGTCGTCCACAACGATCAGGCTACTCGCCGAAGATCCCTTCCTTGACGCCCTCGATTGCGCCCTTGGCGATGCCCTTGCGGCCGCGCGTCTTGAGGTCGGCGATCCCCTCCCCGTGCTCCTCGAGGTCCATCCGGCCGACGGCCTCGGCGAAGCGCAGATAGGTGTCGACGCTCGCCACGACGATCCGCGCGTCGATGGTCAGCAGCTCGATCCCCACGACCGACACCCGGACGTAGACATCGATCACGAGCCCCTTGTCGAGGATCAGCTCGAGCACGTCGGCGAGGCCACTCGGCGAGGGTCCGGCGCTGTAGCGGTTGTCGGCGGGCATGCCGGGCTGCGCTACCCCGGACCCCGGAGGCGCGAACCCGCGACGCCGTTCGCGGCGACGCACCGCGGGGTAGTGGGTGCGCCATGAACCGAGATGAGGCACGCGCCTGGTACGTGACGACGCTGCTGGACAAGATCCGGAAGGACCCGTACCCGAGCGCCACACAGATGTCGATGGTCGAAGCGGCCGTCGAGAAGACCCCAGAGCTGATCCCCGAGTACCTGAATGTCCTGATCGAGAAGGTCAGCGACGACAGGTTCCCGAGCATCCCGATGCTCCAGCGCATCCAGCGGGTCTCGGAGCAGCTCCCGAGCTAGCCCTGCGTCCGGATGACCGCGCCCGCCGCCGGGTAAAGCCAGATCACGGGCGGGGGTCCGACCAGGAGGAATGTCCGTGACCGACGACGACAGGGACCTCACCGAGACGCAGCGCTATCAGCGCGCCGCCGAGGACGCGCTGCAGCAGCTCGACTGGTGCATCGGGTACCTGCACGGGATCCGCAAGACACAGATCTCGAACGCCCTCTCGCGCAATCGCAGCCACATCCGCACCGCGCTGATGCACCGCTCCGAGGAGCCGCTGCCCTCGAGCATGACCGAGGAGGAATGAGGGCGGTTAGGCGGTGGTGGGCCGGGTAGCTCCCGGTCAGGAAAGTTCGGCTCCCGCGCACACCACCATGCGGCCGCCGACCGGAGACGGTCAGGCAAGGGGGTGGGTCGTGCGTGCGGTGCGTGCCTTGGGAGGGGCCCGCGTGGAAGCCCGGAGACCGATACAGAAGGAGAGAGTGCCAATGAGCGTCACCGAAGGTGCGCGCAAGTCACGCCGGAAGGTCGAGAAGACCGCCGGCGACGCAACCGATGCTGCCGAGGATCAGGCTCCCGATCGCGGGGAGTCCGAGGGCGACGGCCAGGGCAAGGACACCCTGATGTCCGAGCTCAAGGACGCGGTCCGCGAGGCGGCCGTCGAGGTCCTCAAGCCCGTCGCCCGCAAGGCCACCCTGTCGGCCGCGAAGCTGGCCGTCAGCCAGGGCCCGTCGCTGGTCAAGAACAAGGTCGCCCCGAGGATGTCCGACGTCTCGGGCATGGTCTCGGACAAGGTCGCGGACGCCGGCGGCGCCGGCGCGCTGGCCAAGGGCTTGACCTCCAAGGGTGGCGGCATCAGCGGCCTCACGGAGAAGATCCCGTTCCTCGGCGGCGGCGACGACGACGATGAGGACGAGAAGGGCGGCAAGGGCGGTCGCGCGGCGACCGGCACCGGTCGCGGACGGCGCCTGCCCGTGCAGGAGTGGGTCGACGTCGCCGTGTCGATCGACAAGGTCTACGACCAGTTCACGCAGTTCGAGGACTTCCCGCAGTTCATGCACCGCGTGGAGAAGGTCGAGCAGCGCGACGAGACCACGCTGATGTGGCACGAGAACATCTGGGGCATCCGCCGTCAGTGGGAGGCCGAGATCACGCACCAGGAGCCGTGCGAGCGGATCGCCTGGCGCTCCGACGGCGTCTCGACCGTCGGCGTGGTCACGTTCCACGAGCTGGCCAAGAACCTCACGCGCGTCTACATGACGGTCGACTTCCAGCCGAAGGGCTTCCTCGAGAAGAGCGCCTCCGGGTTCCGCCTCTCGCGGCGGGCGATCAAGTCCGACCTCATGCGCTTCAAGGCGTACATCGAGATGAAGGACGAGGCCACGGGCGACTGGCACGGGCGGATCGAGGACGGCGAGGTCGTCGAGTCGCCGGAGGACCACGACGAGCGGATGGAAGAGGAGGGCGACGACGAGCCGCGCGGCCGCTCCGACGAGGAGTACGAGGACGCCGAGGACGCCGAGGACGTCGAAGACGAGGAGTACGAGGACGAGCCCGTCGCCGAGGAGGACGAGGAGTACGAGGACGAGTACGAGGACGACGACGAGGAGGACGAGCCCGTCGCCGAGGAGGACGAGGAGGACGAGCCCGTCGCCGAGGAGGACGAGGAAGAGGAGCCCGTCGCCGAGTCCGACGAGGACGAGGACGAGGACGTCGAGGAAGAGGAAGACGAGCGCCCGCGGCCCAAGCGCCGCCCGCGTGCGAAGGCCAAGCCCAGGGCGAAGTCGCGCGCGAAGGCAAAGGCGAAGGCGAAGCCGAAGGCCAAGGCCAGGTAGGGAGACAAGGATGGCAACGCAGGTCACACAGAATCGGTACGCGGGAGGGCCCTCCCCGAGCGGGCTCGCCGACGTACTCGAGTTGATCCTCGACAAGGGGCTGGTCATCGACCTCTACGTGCGCGTGTCGCTCGTAGGGATCGAGCTGCTGACCATCGACGCCCGGATCGTCGTCGCAAGCGTCGACACGTACCTCCGCTTCGCGGAGGCCGTGGGCCGCATGAACATCGAGGAATCCGGGGACGCGAAGGGTCTCCCGGATCTCGTCGAGGGTGCGACCAGCGGCGGCGCGAAGAGCAAGAGCAAGGGTGCGCTCGAGTCCGCGAAGGAGTCCTTCTCGAGCATCTTCGACGGCGATGACGACGAAGCCGACAAGGAGGACACGCGCGAGCGCCAGCCGGCGCGGCGCCGCCGCAAGCCGAGAGCGAAGGAGCGTGAGGAAGAGTGATCCACGTCTACGGCATCACCCACGCCAACACTGCGCTGCCCGGGGCCCTGGAGGGCCTCGGGCAGCGGCCTGTCCGGCTGGTTTCGCAGGGCGAGCTCGCGGCGGTCGTCACCGACCTCGACGAGCCGCCGCGCACGCGCGCGGATCTCGACAGCCACGCGCAGGTACAGGGCGCGATCGTTGCCGAGGCGACGCTCGTGCCGCTGCGCTTCGGCACGTTGCTCGAGGACGAGGGCGAGCTGCGCGAAGGGCTGCTCGGCCGCCATGCCGGGGAGCTGCGCGACGTGCTCGCGTCGGTCGACGGCCGGGTGCAGATGACGGTCAAGGCGGTCTACCACGAGGGCACCATGCTGCGCGAGGCCGTGCAGGCGCATCCGGAGCTCAAACGGGAGTCCGACCGGCTGTCGGCGCGCAACGACCGCGAGGGCGACCGCGATGCGTGGGTGCGCCTCGGCGAGCACGTGGCGCACATCGTCGAGGGCCGGCGTTTGGCCGACGAGGGCGCCATCGTCGGCGCGCTGGAGCCGCATGCCGAGCAGATCCTGGTCGAGGAGCCCGGCCACGAGCGCATGGCGGCCCGGCTGCAGCTGCTCGTCCGGCGCGACCGGCGCGCGGCCCTCGACGCCGCCGTGGCGGCACTCGGCGCCGAGCAGGAGCCCCGTATGACCCTGCGCTACGTCGGCCCGCTCGCCCCGTACAGCTTCTCCGACCTCGCCCTCGACGGAACGGCCGCATGGGCCTGATCTCGGGAGTGCTCACCCTGCCGCTCGCGCCGGTGCGCGGCGTCGCCTGGATCGCCGAGGTGCTCCACGAGGAGGCCGGACGCCAGCTGGAGGAGGCCAACTCGCCCGAGCGGCGGCTGGCCGAGCTGGACGTGTTGCGGACGGCGGGTGAGGTCACCGAGGACGAGGCCGCCGAGATGGAGGCTGAGATCATCGAAGCCATGCTGGAGCGGGAGGCGTGACATGCGCACGTCCGAGGTGATCCAGCAGGCCCGCGAGGTGGCGGCCGAGCTGACCGGCCGGCCGGTGGAGAACGTCACCGGTTTCGAGCGCAACGGCGACGGCTGGGTCGTCACGCTGGAGGTGCTCGAGCTCGAGCGCGTGCCCAATACGATGGATGTGATCGGCTCCTACGAGATCACGCTGTCCGACAAGGGCGAGGTCAAGGCGTTCAACCGCCGGCGCCGCTACCCGCGGGCTGCGTCGGAAGGGAACGACTGACATGGCCATCGAGTACCGCCGGCCGGGCCAGGCGATGCCGGGCCACCCCGAGAGCGACAGCCTCGCCGACATCCTCGAGCGAGTGCTGGACAAGGGCATCGTGATCGCGGGCGACATCCAGATCAACCTGCTCGACATCGAGCTGCTGACGATCAAGCTGCGGCTGCTGGTGGCCTCGGTGGACCGCGCCAAGGAGATGGGCATCGACTGGTGGGAGTCGGATCCGACGCTCTCCACTTCCAAGCGCCGGAACCAGCTCGAGTCCGAGAACGCCGAGCTGCGCGAGCGGCTCAAGCGGCTCGAGGAGAAGGTCGGCGGTGCGTGAGGACTGGGTCGCGGCGCAGGCCGGGACCGTCCGGGCGCGGGCGCGCGAGATCGCGCTCGAGCGCGCCGTGGCGCGACTCGCCGGCGAGCTCGAGGAGGAGCTCCTGGCCGCCGCCCGCCGCCGCTCGCCCCCGCCACCGGAGCCGGCCGGTGCGGACCTGCTCTGGTGCTACGGCGTCGTGATCGGCGACGAAGCGCCGCAGACCGGCGGCGTGGACGGCGCCGCCGTGCGCGCCCTCCCCCACCGCGGACTGACCGCGCTGGTCAGCGACGTGCCCGACGCCCGCTTCTCACCCGGCGCCCTGGAGCAGGGCCTCGAGGACCTCGGGCGGCTCGAGTCGCTCGCCCGCGCCCACGAGCGGGTGCTCGACGGCGCGCTCGCCACGGGCCCCGTGGTCCCGTTCCGGCTGTGCACGATCTACAGCGGGGAGGACGCCGTGCGGGCCGCGCTCGACGAGCGCCGCGAGGAGCTCACCGGCGCGCTGCGACTGGTGGCCGGCATGGCGGAGTGGAGCGTCAAGGTGCTGCACCGCCCGGCGGAGGTGCCCGCCGCCGCGGCCGAGCCCGTCGCCTCGGGCGCGGACTACCTGGCCCGCAGGGTCCAGGCACGCGACCAGGCGGCCGCCACCGACGACGCCGCGTACGCCGCGGCCGATGCGATCCACGCCCGGCTGGTCGAGCACGCAGCCGACGCGGTCGTGAGCCGTCCGCAGGACCGCCGGCTGGGCGGCTACGAGGGCGAGATGGTGCTCAACGGCGCCTACCTGGTCGCCGACGACCGTGCCGCCGGCTTCCGGGCGCTGGTCGAGGAGCTCGCCGAGCGCCACGAGACCGACGACCTGCACTTCCAGCTGACCGGCCCCTGGCCCGCCCACCACTTCACCGCCGCCGCGACCGGATGAGCGCGCTCGACGCAGCGGGCCGGCAGCGCGAGGTCACCCTCGTCGACCTGGTGGACCGGCTGCTGGCGGGCGGCGTGGTGATCTCGGGCGAGCTCACGCTCTCGATCGTGGACGTCGATCTGCTCTACGTCGGCCTGCGCGCCGTCATCAAGTCGGTCGAGGACTCCGCCCCTGACGGCCGCATGCTCTCGTGATCTGGGTCTACGCCATCACCGACGGCGGCGCCGGACCGGTCCCGGAGGTCGCCGGGATCGAGGACACGCCGGTCGAGTCGATCGCCGCCGGCGGGCTCGAGGCGGCGGTCAGCCGCCACGCCGAGCCGCCGTCCGCGCTAGGCGAGGAGGCGCTGTGGGCGCACGAGCGCGTGGTCGAGCGCCTGATGGCCGACCGGGCCGTCCTCCCGATGAACTTCGGCACCATGCTCCCCGCCGACGCGGACCTCGAGCGCGCGCTGGCCGCCCGCCGCGACGCCTTCGCCGCCGCGCTGGACCGCGTGCGCGGGCGCGTCGAGCTCGGCCTGCGCGTCGTGTCCCCGGACGCCGGCGCCGCACCCGCCCCGGAGAAGCCGGTCAGCGGCCGCGACTACGTGTACGCGAAGCTCGCCCGCTCGCGCGCGGCCGACGCCGTGCACGAGCCGCTCGCCGGAATGGCCATCGATGCCCGCCGCCGCGTGCCCCGGACCGCCGACGGCGAGGTCCTGCGGGCGGCCTACCTGGTCGAGCGCGACGCGGTCGAGCACTTTCGGGCGACCGTCGAGCGGCTCGCCGAGGCCAGCGACGGGCTCGCGCTGTTGTGCACCGGCCCCTGGCCCCCCTACGCCTTCGTGGAGGCACCCGATCATGAGCCAGTCGCCCGCTGAGAAGGTCCTGTCCTCGCCGGTCGACCTCGACCCGTTCAAGCGCGATCTGCGACGGCTCGACGACGCGCTGTCCCGCCGCATCGACGCCGACCCGGAGAGCGCCGAGCGCGGGCTCGTGCAGCTCGTGCTCACCCTCGTGGAGCTGCTACGCGAGCTGATGGAGCGCCAGGCGCTGCGCCGCGTGGAGGCCGGTGGGCTCGACGAGGAGACGGTCGAGCGCGTCGGGCGAACCCTGATGGCCCTCGAGCAGCGGATGCAGGAGCTCAAGGACCACTTCGGGTTCGCCGACGACGAGCTGAACCTCGACCTCGGACCGCTCGGCCGGTTGCTCTAGAGCGAGGACGGCCGCATGCGGTCGCGGCGCCGCTCGGCCCCGCGGTCGCGCTTGTCGCGCAGCGTCCTGCGATACACCCAGAGCAGGACGATCACGCCCAGCACAGCGCCGGGCAGGCCGCCCAGGTCGAACGCCTTGTTGTCACCGATGCCCAGGAGCACGGTGAAGACCAGGAAACCGAGCGCCGCACCGGCGATGCCCAGCACGATGGTGGCGAGGAAGCCCATCTTGTCCTTGCCCGGCATCAGGAGGCGGCCGATGAAGCCAGCCAGGATCCCGAGAACGATGGCACCAATCATGAAACGCACGACTCCTTCATTTCGTGGCGTCTCCCATTCCGGGACTGCCCTGATCCGCCCAATCGCATGCCGACCCTCTCGCTGGGTAGACCCTTGGTGGGAGGTGCCGGGGAAGGAGCATTCGTTGCTTCGATCGTTGTTCGGATTGATCGGCCGGCTGTTGGCCGGCGTGGGTGCCCTGCTGGCCGGCCTGTTGCGCGGCCTCGGCGGCCTGGTCCGCCGCGTGCCGTGAGCGACACCGCCAAATCGGCGGTCGAGGACCGCCTGAAGGGCAAGAAGTCCGGGCGCATGCGCGCCTTCATCGCCGCGATCGTGATCGCCTTCATGGTCGCGGTCTTCGCTTATCGCCTGCTCCGCAGCGGCAACGACCAGCCCAACCCCTGACGACGGGAGATCTTCCGATGTTCAAGACCAAGACCAAGAGCGGCCGACGCGACAAGGCCGAGGGCGCGATCGACCGGATCGCCGGTCGCGTCCTGCAGGCGTGGGGCCGCCTGACGGGCAACCCCAAGCACCGCGCCAAGGGCGGCGCGGCCCGGGCTCGCGGCGGGATGCGCAGCGGCCGCGGATCCGCCAAGCGGGCGGTGAAGCGCTAACCGCCGAACGCGGCGAGGGCGGCCGGCTGCCGCCCTCGTCCGCCACGGCCGCCGGGCGCTAGTCCAGCTGGAAGACCGACCGCACGTGGTGCAGGCCGTCGACCAGCCGGTCGACGTCCTCGCGGGTCGTGTGGATCGCGCAGCTCGGGCGCGTCGAGGCGGGGACGCCGAGACGGCGCATCAGCGGCTGCGCGCAGTGATGGCCGGCGCGCACGCAAACCCCCTGCGAGCCGAGGATCTCGGCCACGTCGTGCGGGTGCACGCCGTCGAGGGCGAAGCTGGCGAGCGCGACGCGCTGCGCGGGATCCGCCGGCCCGTGGACGGAGATGCCCGGGACGTCGGCGAGGCGCTCGAGCAGGTAGGCGCCGAGCTCCTGGTCGTGCTCCCATACCGCGTCGAGCCCGATGCCGGTCAGGAAGTCGCACGCCGCGGCGAGCCCGACGGCCTCGGCCACCGGGCCGGTCCCGGCCTCGAACTTCGCGGGCACCTCGGCGTACGTGGAGGACTGCTCGCCCACGCGGGCGATCATGTGGCCGCCGCCGATGAACGGCGGCATCGCCTCCAGCAGCTCACGCTTGCCGTGCAGGAGCCCGAGCCCGGTGGGCCCGTAGGCCTTGTGCGCGGTCCAGGCGTAGAAGTCGGCGTCGAGCTCGCGGATGTCGACCGGCATGTGCGGCACGGCCTGCGAGCCGTCGACCATCGTCACGGCGCCCGCGGCGTGCGCGCGCGACACGATCTCGGCGACCGGGTTGATCGTGCCGAGCACGTTGGAGGCGTGCACGACGCCGACGAGCTTGGGGCCGCGGGCCAGCAGCTCATCGAGCGAGTCGAGATCGAGCTGCCCGTCGTCGTCGACGCGCACGTAGGCGACCTGCGCCCCGGCGCGCTGGCAGGCAATCTGCCACGGCACGATGTTGGAGTGGTGCTCCATCTCCGTGACCACCACGAGGTCGCCCTCGCGCAGGTTCGCGCCGCCCCACGAGTACGCGACGAGGTTGATCGCGTCCGTCGCGTTGCGGGTGAAGATGGTCTCCGCCGGCGTCGAGTTCACCAGCGCGGCCGCCTTCGCCCGCGCGGCCTCGTAGGCGTCGGTCGCGCGTGAGGCGAGGTCGTAGACGCCTCGGTGGATCGAGGCGCGATAGGTGCGGTAGTAGTCGTCCATCGCCTCGATCACCGGCAGCGGCGTCTGGGACGTCGCGCCCGAGTCGAGGTAGGCCAGCCCGGTCGAGGTGAGGACCGGGAACTGGGACCGCAGGTCGGTACCGTCGAGGACGGACATCAGGTCGCCGAAGCGACCTCCTCGCGGATCGACTTGTAGCCCTCGCGCTCGATGAACTCGACGAGCTCCGGGCCGCCCTGCTTGACGATCCGGCCCTCGAACATGATGTGGACGTGGGTCGGCTCGATCAGGTGCAGGATCCGCTGGTAGTGGGTGATGATCAGCAGGCCCATCGGGTTCTCCGGCTGATCGGCGCGGACGGCGTTGACGCCGGCCGAGACGGTCCTCAGCGCGTCGACGTCCAGGCCGGAGTCGGTCTCGTCCAGGACGGCGAGCTTCGGCTGCTGGAGCGCGAGCTGGAGGATCTCCATGCGCTTCTTCTCGCCGCCGGAGAAGCCGTCGTTGATGTAGCGGTTGGAGAACTCCTTCGGGACGTTCGTCAGCTGCATCGCGGCCTCGACCGTCTTGCGGAAGTCCTTCAACGAGATCGACTGCTCGCCGCGGCCCTCGCGGTGGGCGTTGATGACGGTGCGCAGGTACTTGGCGACGGTCACGCCGGGAACGGCGACCGGGTACTGGAAGGCCATGAACAGGCCGGCGCGGGCGCGCTCGTCCGGGTCGGCCTCGGTGATGTCCCGACCGTCGAACACGATCTGGCCCTCGGTCACCTCCAGCCCCGGGTGGCCCATGACGGCGTTGGCGAGCGTCGACTTGCCGGAGCCGTTGGGGCCCATCAGCGCGTGGATCTCGCCGGAGCGGACGTGCAGGTCCACGCCCTTGAGGATCTCCTTGTCGCCTGCCGCGACGTGCAGGTTCTTGATCTCGAGGTCAGCCATGTCTCTCTAGGGGGTGTGGATTTCCAGGGGGAGCTCCAGCGGCAGCGAAGCGCCGAGGTGCGCGCCGGTCGGCCGGGACGCGAAGGCGACCAGCTCGGCCAGCGTGGTGCGCTGCAGGGACTTGATGACCCCGAGCTGCACGCGCGTCCAGAGCAGTTTCGTGGCGCAGTGCTCGGCCTCCGCGTCGTGGTGCGAGCACTGCACGCGACCGTCGGCGCCCTCCTCCATGAAGCACTCCATGGGGGCGATGGCGCCCTCGAGGGCGAGCACGACGCGGTCCATGGTGATCTCCTCGGCGCCCATCGCGAGCACGTAGCCGCCGTGGGCGCCACGGGTGGACGTCACGAGCCCGGCCTTCTTGAGCAGCGCGGCGATGCGCTCCAGGTAGGCGAGCGGGAGGTTCTCGGCCTCTGCCACCGACTTCAGGGACACCGGTTTGTCGCCGCCGGCGGTCCCCAGCTGGATCAGCAGCCGGACGCCGTATTCGGCTTTCGTCGTGAAGATCACCGTCGTAAAGCCTACCACTGAGGTCGGATTAGACTGGGACGGACCATGTGCGGCCGCTACACGCTCGTCAACGCCGATCATCAGCAGCTCGCCCAGCGCTTCGGCGCGATGATGCCGTCCTCCGGCGGGCTCGAGCGCTTCAACGTCGCGCCGACCGAGGACGCGGTCGCGGTCGTCAACGGCAAGACCGGGGAGCGCGAGGCGCAGCTGCTGCGCTGGAGCCTCGTCCCGTCCTACGCGAAGGACCTCAAGGGGCCGCCGATGTTCAACGCGCGCTCGGAGACGGTC
>JAXDHL010000279.1:0-14108 GCA_034664525.1 Solirubrobacteraceae bacterium | reverse complement strand
GGGCGCGTCCGACAGCGCGCGCGGCCACACCGACCGCGGCAAGCAGTTTGCGAGGACGCGTGGCAAGGGCCACAAGCGCGGGCTCGAGGGCACGCAGCCCGGCCAGACCGGCGACCACCCGGCCTCCGGCGGCAAGGCCGGCGGCGGCTCGTCCGCGAACAAGGGCGGTGGCGCCGGCAAGGCGGGCGGCACGCAACCGGCCACGGACAAGCCGAAGACGAAGGCGAAGGTGCACGCGACGCCGACCCCGAAACCGGCGCGGACGCCGGCGGCCACCCCGCCGCCGAAGCCGGAGCGCACCCCGCGCCCGACCAAGACTCCCGAGCCGACGCCCGAGGCCACCGCGGCGCCGACCCAGGATGCGCCGGCCGTCCCGGCGCCCGGCGCGACGGTCCACGGCCACAGCTGAGCCGCGTCGGCGGCTCGAACCTCGCACCGCACCGGCGCCGGCGGACGCGGCCGTAGCCTGACCGCGCATGGGAACCGACCTGCGCCCGCTCGTCCCCGCCGACGCCGAGGAGGTCCTCGACCTGCAGTTCGCCTCGTTCGGCGACCTCGAACGCCGCGTCGGCCTGCCCGCGTCGCCGCCGCCCGCCGACCGCGCGCCCGGGCTGCGCCGGATCACGCACCTGGCGACGACCGATCCCGCCGGGGCGTGGGTGGCGCTGGGACCGGACGGCCGCATCGACGGCGCCGCGCTCGCGCTCGTGCGCGAGGGCCTGTGGGGCCTCTCGCTGCTGGTCGTCCGCCCCGGCTCGCAGTCGGCCGGGCTCGGCTCTGCGCTGCTGACCGCCGCGCTCGCGCACGGCGACGGCACGCGCGGCGGGATCATCCTGGCCTCGGAGGACGCGCGCGCCCTGCGGGCCTACTCGCGCGCCGGCTTCGCGCTGCGGCCGGTGGTGGACGCGTCCGGCGCGGTGAAGAACCGCCCGGAGCGACCGGCGGCGGTCCGGCCGATCCGCTGGCCCGAAGACACGCCGGTCGTCGACGCCGCCTCGCGCTTCGTGCGCGGTGCGACCCACGCGCCTGACATGCCCAACTACCTCGAGGCCGGCTGCGAGGTGCTGGTCCACGAGCGCGGCGGCTGGACGGCGCACGAGCGCGGCCGGCTCAGGATCCTGGCCGCCCATGACGAGGCGGCGGCGGTCGACCTGCTGCGCGCGGTGCTGGCGGCCGCCAACGGCGAGGCCGGGGTCGACTTCATCGACGCCGCCAACGACTGGGCGGTCCGCGTCGTGCTGGAGGCCGGGCTGACGCTGCGCCCGAGCGGCGCGACGATGGTGTGCGGGGAGGTCGGGCCGCTGGCGCCCTACCTGCCGTCCGGCGCCTATCTGTGACCCATCCGGGCGACCCTGGATGACGGGGGCGTCATTTTCGTATAGCGTCCCGCGCCGGAGTCCACGAGGAGAGGATCGCCACGCCATGGCCAAGCAGCCCCGTTCCCTGTCCGGCAAGGTCGTCGTCGTCACCGGCGGCGGGCGCGGCATCGGCGCCGCCACGGCGGCCGCACTGGTCGCCAAGGGCGCCGGCGTCGCGATCGGCGACGTCGACCTGGAGACCGCGAAGGCGACGGCGTTGCGGCTGGGCGGCGGCACGATCGCCCGCTTCCTCGACGTCACGGACCGGCCGGGCTTCACGGCCTTCCTGGACGACGTCGAGACGACGCTCGGGCCGATCGACGTGCTCGTCAACAACGCCGGGATCATGCCGCTGAGCGCGGTCGAGGACGAGAGCGACGCGACCGCGATCCGCCAGCTCGAGCTCAACCTCCACGGGGTCATCCACGGCTCCAAGGAGGCGATTCGCCGCATGAAGCCACGGGGCAGCGGCCACATCGTCAACGTCGCCTCGGTGGCCGGCAAGGGCGGCTTCCCAGGCGGCGCCACCTACTGCGCGGTCAAGCACGGGGTCGTCGGCTTCTCGGAGGCGATCCGGCTCGAGCTGCGCGGCACGGGCATCGAGGTCTCCTGCGTCATGCCCTCGCTCGTGGCCACCGAGCTGACCGCCGGCGTCGCCGACTCCCCGTTCGTCAAGCGCGCCCAGCCGGAGGACGTCGCGGACGCGCTCGTTGCCGCGCTCCAGGTGCCGGTGTTCGACGTCTTCGTGCCGAAGTCGACCGGCTACATCACGCAGTTCATGGCCGCGTTCCCACGCTCCGCGCGCGAGTGGATGGCACGCCGCCTCAAGGCCGACCGGCTGCTCATCGACGCCGCGGGCGGGCACGATCGTGCCGCCTACGAGGCGCGCGCCGCGGCGTCCACGCCGCACGCCGAGGACCAGATCGCGGAGAAGGCCGCGGCCTAGGACTTCGTGACCGTGTCGCGTGCGGCGTCCTCGCGGTCGTCGCGCGCCTGCACGCGCGGCGAGTCGACCAGCAGCCGCCGCCGGCGCAGGCCGGCGATCATCGACTCGCCGCCTCCGAGCCCGACGAGCACCGCGAACTCCGGCTCGTAGCGCAGCGAGAACGCGTGCGGGTCGCCGCGCGGGGCCTCGAAGCGCACCTGCCCGTCGACCTCGACCCGCGCGCCGTCGTGGCCGGGACGGATCGTGACGACGACCCGGGTCCCCGGGGCGGTGACGACCGGCGGGCAGACGCCGCCGTGCGGGGCGAGCGGGGTGAGCACGAGTCCGGACGTCCCGGGCACCAGCATCGGCCCGCCCGCAGCCAGCGTGTACGCGGTCGAGCCGAGCGGCGTGCTCGCGACCAGGCCGTCGCCCGCGTAGCGGATCAGCCGCTCCCCGTCGATCTCGATCTCGATCGTCACCTGCCCGGCGCCGCCCCGCACGAGCACGAGGTCGTTGATCGCGCCGAGGTCGTCGTCGCCGTGGTCGGCGACCAGTCCGGGGACCGCCCGGGCGACCCAGTCGCCGCGCTCCATGCAGTCGAGCGCCGACGGAAGCTCCTCCGCCGTCACCGCCGCCAGGGCGCCGAGGCTCCCGCAGGCGACCCCGAGCACGGGCTTGCCCGCCGGCGCTGCGAGGTGCAGGGCGGCGAGCGTCGTGCCGTCGCCGCCGAGCGCGACGATCAGGTCGCAGTCCGCCGCCTCGCCGCGCGGGGCCAGCTCCGGCGCGTCGAGGTTCGTTGACAGCTGGACGACCTGCGCGCCCTGCCGGTCCGCCCACTCGCGCAGCGTGCCGATCGCGCCGCCCAGATCGCGGGTCGGGTGGACGACGATCCCGATGCGGTCGAAGGTGCCGGCCATCGCGTCAGGCCTGTAGCCAGTCGGCGATGACGGCGCCGATCTCCTCGCCGCGGTCCTCCTGCAGGTAGTGGCCGGCGCCCTCGATCGGCCGCGGCGCGCCGGCGCCGATGGCGGCGGCGAACGCCTCCCCGCGCTCGAACGGCAGGACCGGGTCCTGGGCGCCCCACAGGACGAGCTTCGGCCGCGTGTCGGCCGCCAGCGCCTCCAGCGTGCGCTGCCCGGCGGCGGCGCCCGGGGCGCCGGGTGTCAGCGGGATCAGGCTCGGGAAGATCCGCGCGCCGGCCTTGGAGGCGACGTTCGGGAACGGCTTGTCGTAGGCGGCGACGACCTCGGGCGCCAGCGGGTCGACGACCCCGCGCTCGACCAGGAAGCCGGTCGGCAGGTCCTCCGTGCGCTCGGCGAACTGGCGGAACGTGTGCCAGGCGTCGCCCATCTTCTGATGGCCGTTGAACAGGCCGGTGTCCATCATCACCAGGCGGCGCACGCGCTCGGGGTGCTCGACCGCCAGGCGCAGCCCGACCGGCCCGCCCCAGTCGTGGCACACGAACGTCGCATCGCGCAGGTCGAGATCCTCCAGCAGCGTCGCGGCGAGGTCGACGTGGCGATCGTAGGAGTACCAGCCCATGTCGACCGGCTTGTCGGAGCGCCCGAAGCCGACGAGGTCGGGCGCGATCACGCGGTAGCCGGCGTCGCGCACCGGCGGCAGCACCTTGCGCCACAGGAACGACCAGGTCGGCTCGCCGTGCCACATGACGACCGGGGCGCCCTCGCCTTCGTCGACGTGCGCGAGCCGCAGGCCGTCGACCGTGCGGTAGTGCGGGGCGAAGGGGAAGTCCGGCAGCCCTTCGAGGATCTCGTCCGGCGTGCGGATGGCGTCGGTCACGGCGCGGAACCTATCCGCTGGATCAACGGCGTGAGCGCCGAGGCGTCGGCGGACGCGGTGATGTGGATCGCCGCCGGCTCGCGGACCCAGGCGATCAGGTCGAGCGCGGTCAGCCGGTCGAGCACGAACTGGAAGGCGAGCGCCTGCCGACGCGACTGGTAGCGGCGCAGCACGTCGAACGCCCAGCCGGTGGTGTGCAGCGAGTAGTTGCGGGTCGCCTGGATGTTCGAGCGCTCGAGCAGCCGCTGGTAGCGCTGATCGCGCACGGTCGAGGTCACGGTCAGCGCCGAGCGCGGGGCTCCGGCGGCCGCGCGCGTCTGGGCGCCGATGTAGAGCGCCATCGCCAGCGCCTCGGGTCGCAGCCCGCGATACAGCGTGCGCGGCCGGTGCAGCCTGCCGGCGAGCTCGCCCATGCTCGGGTCGATCCGCAGCCCGGTCCTGGCGGTGTCGACCGGCAGGGCGGCGATGTGGCCGGCGTCCCACGCGCGCCGCAGCGCGGTGGGGTCGGCGAACATCTCCGCCGAGCCGGGCGGGTGCAGCACCTCTTCGGCGGAGTTCTTGGCGAGCTGCTGCGCCTCGGTCGCCGCGAGCGCCTTCGGGTCGGTGCGGTAGGCGCGCATGATGTCGCGGGCCGCGGCGAGCTTCCACAGGTAGTTCGAGGAGTCGTCGCCGAGCGCGGCCAGCTTGTCGTAGGCGGCCGCATGGCGGGTCGGCGAGGAGTCGAAGTAGACCTGGGCGTAGCGCAGTCCCTCCGGCACGGTGCCGCCCGCGTACGCGCGCAGGACGTTGTCCAGGTTGCCCATGCCCATGTGATAGGAGACGAACGCGAGCTCCTCCGAGCCGAACTTCGCCTCGGCCTGCTTGAGGTAGCGCCCGGCGCCGGCGAGCGCCTTGACCGGGTCGAAGCGATCGTCGGCCTGCCGGCGCTTGCGGCGCAGCCGCGTGGCCTGGCGCTCGGACGTCGCCCGCGCGAGCCGGCGCGAGAGCTTCGACGAGCGCGCGACGTCGACGTGCATCCCGAGCAGCGCCGTCGCGGTCCCGGCGACGATCTGCGTCAGCCCGGCGGCGCCCTCGGTCCCCTGCGGGGCGACGGCGTCGTCGCGGCCGGCGCTCTCCAGGAACACCAGCGCCTCGAGCTCGTTCGGGTCGACGCCGGCCCGCCGGGCCGCGGCAACGATCTGCGGGCGCCAGCGCGCGACGCGCTGCGCCGTGGCGGTCGCGCCGCCGGGCGAGCGCGCGTAGAGGACGTGCGCGCTGCCGGCCGCGGCGCGCGCCTCGAAGTCGCGTCGGCGCGCCGGGTCGTAGGCGAACGGGTCCCTGAGCGGCTTGAGCCGCGTTCCGGGCGGGGTGGGGACGAACTGCGGCTTGACCGGCACCGCGGGGCCGTTGCCGCCTAGCAGGGCGGCGATCAGGACGGACGCCAGCACGGCCACGCCGGCGACGACCGCGATGCGGGGAGCGGCGCGGTTGAGCACGTCGCGACGAGGCTACGAGCCCTATGGGCCCAGCAGGCTCGCGAACCGCGCGGCGTCCACGTTGCCGCCACTGAGCACGATCCCGGTGCGCCCGCCGGGCAGCCGTCCCTGCAGGTGGGCGGCCAGCGCGGTGGCGCCCGAGGGCTCGAGCACCAGCTTCAAGCGCTCGAACGCGAGCCGCATCGCGTCGATGATCTCGGCGTCGGTGACGGTCACGATCTCGTCCACGAGCCGGCGCACGACCGGGAACGTGCGCTCGCCCGGCGCCGGCGTCTGCTGCCCGTCGGCGATCGTGCGCGGGACGGCGATCGTGATCCGCTCGCCGGCCGCCAGCGAGCGGCGGAAGTCGTCGCCGGCCTCGGGCTCGACCCCGATCACGCGCACGCCCGCCGCGGCGGCGACGACCGCGCAGCCGGAGATCAGCCCGCCGCCGCCGACCGGGACCGCGAGCGTCTCCAGCCGCGGCGCCTGGGCGAGCAGCTCGAGCGCGACCGTGCCCTGGCCGGCCATCACGCGCTCGTCGTCGTACGGGTGCACCGCCACCATGCCGCGCGCGGCGACGAGGTCGCGCAGCAGCTGGTCTCGATCCAGGCCATAGCGGTCGAATCCCACGACGGTCGCGCCGTAGCCCTCGGTCGCGGCGCGCTTGGAGGCGGGGGCGTCCTCGGGCATCAGGACGGTGGCGGCGGCGCCGCACAGCCGGGCGGCGAGCGCGACGGCCTGGGCGTGGTTGCCGGAGGACACGGTGGCGACCCCGCGGGTCCGCTCGGCGTCGCTCAGCGAGGCGATCGCGTTGTAGGCGCCGCGGAACTTGAACGCGCCGACGCGCTGGAGGTTCTCCGCCTTCAGCCAGACGGCCGGGCCGAGGGTCCGCGTGGTGAGCGCGGGGGTGCGGTGGGCGACGCCGTCGAGGCGCTTCGCGGCGGCCTCGACGTCCCCGAGGCCGATCACGACCCGGCCGCCGGGATGTGGCGCCGCACGGTCAGCAGGATCAGCTGCAGCGCGCCAGGCTCGAGCTCGGAGAACGCCAGCCGGCGCCCGCTGCGCGGTTGCACGCGCAGCTCGCCGACCCGCCGCAACGGCCGCCGCAGGCGCCCGTCGACGGTCTCGATCGCGCGCCAGCGCAGATAGCGCACGCGGTCGGTCGGCGCGTCCGCGCGCAGCCACAGCAGGCGGCGGTCGGAGACGGCCAGCCGCACTCGCGGCGAGTCCCAGGTGGCGGCGTCGGTCACGATCAGCACCTCCTCGTCGGGCTCGAGGGCCAGCAGCAGCTCACGGCCGAGCGCGGTCCGCACCTGCGGCGTGAGCCAGTGGCCGGGGGTGCGGCGGCGGGCGCGCGGCTTGGCGACGGTCGAGCGGCGCTCGGTCGCGTCCGCCCGGCTGTCGCGCAGCAGCGCGTAGGCGGTGTTGATCTCGGCCATGCGGCGGTCGGCCTCGGCGTCGCCGGGGCGATGGTCGGGGTGGTAGCGCTTGGCCAGCTCGCGGTAGGCGCGCGCGACCTCGTGTTCACGGGCGTCCACCGGGACGCCGAGTACCGCATGGGGATCCATCCGGATGCATTGTGGCGACGTACTGACGGCGACATGGTTGACCTCGGCGCCACGATGCTTTCCTGCGCGCTCGCGCTGCTGGTCCTGATGCTGCTCGGCTGGCTGGTGTCGCTGCGCCTGCACGACGTCTCGATCGTCGACGTCATCTGGGGTCTCGGATTCGTGCTGATCGCCTGGGTCTCCTTCGCCGTGGCCGGCGGCGACGGGACGCGGCGGCTCGTGACCGCGCTGCTCGCCACGATCTGGGGCCTGCGCCTGGCCGGCTACATCGTGCGACGCAAGGCCCGTCACCCGGGCGAGGATCCCCGCTACGGGGCCTGGCGGGACCGGCACGGCGCGCGCTTCCCGATCGTCTCGCTGTTCACGGTCTTCGGGCTCCAAGGGGTGCTGATGTGGCTGGTCGGGCTGGCGCTGATGGGCTCGGCGGCATCCACCGACCCGCTCGGCGGGCTGGCGATCGCCGGGATCGCGCTGTGGGCGGTCGGGCTCGTCTTCGAGGCGGTCGGCGACGCGCAGATGGCCGCCTTCAAGGCCGATCCGGAGCGCAAGGGGACGGTCATGGACCGCGGCCTATGGCGCTACACGCGGCACCCCAACTACTTCGGCGACTTCTGCGTCTGGTGGGGGCTGTACCTCGTCGCGCTCGACGGCGGCGCCTGGTGGAGCGTCGTCGCGCCGCTGATCATGACCGCGCTGCTGACGCGCGTCTCCGGCAAGGATCACCTCGAGAAGTCGATGTCCAGGCGGCCCGGCTACGCCGAGTACGTCGAGCGGACGTCGGGCTTCGTCCCGCTCCCGCCACGCTGACGCTGCTGCGCGTCAGGACAGGCTGATCCGCCAGTCGTTGCAGCGCAGCCACGACCCCTTCGGGTACTCGAAGTCGTGGGCGCCGAGCCGCTCGAAGCCGAGCCGGGCGCAGATCGCGTTCGACGCCGCGTTGGCGACGGCGGGGAAGGCGTGGGCGAAGCGCCAGCGGCCGAGGCCGGCCGCGTGCTCGAGCAGCAGCGCGGTGGCCGCCGACGCGAGCCCGCGCCCCTGGGCCGCCGGCAGCACGGACCAGCCCACCTCGGCGACGGTCTCGCCGCGCCACTCGCGCTCCCAGGCGCCGACCCAGCCGGCCGCGGCGCCCTCCGACACGATCCGGAAGCAGCCAGAGTCCGGCCGCAGATAGCGCGTCTGGCGCTCGGCGATCTGCTCGGCGGACTCGGGCCCGCCCAGGTGGACCATCATCGCCGGGTCGCCGAGCAGCGCCTGCAGGAGCCCGAGATCCTGCTGGCGCCATGGCTCGATGCGCACGTCCGTGGCCATCCCGGCGCCGCACGCTACTCCGCCGCCGCGGGTGATCTGGATCGGCGCCACGCGCGAAGACTCCCCGTGATGACGAGGATCGCGATCATCGGCGCCGGGGTGTCCGGGCTCGTGGCGGCCCACCGCCTGCACGAGGCCCATGACGTCACCCTGTTCGAAGCCGGCTCGTACCCCGGCGGTCATGCCAACACCGTGACGGTCCGGACCGAGCGCGGGTTGTACGAGGTCGACACCGGCTTCATCGTGTTCAACGACCGCAACTACCCCGGCTTCGAGGCATTGCTGGCCGAGCTCGGGATCGCGTCGCAGCCGTCGGACATGAGCTTCGGGGTCAGCGACGGCCAGGACTTCGAGTACGCCGCCCACTCGGCGGGCGGGCTGTACGCCAACCCGCGCCACCTGGTCTCCCCGCGCTTCCAGAAGATGGTGCTCGAGTACGCGCGCTTCAACCGCGAGGCCGCGCGCCTGCTGGCCGGCGACGCCGACCCGTCGGTGACGCACTGGCTGCGGCAGACCGGCTTCAGCCGCACGTTCGTGGACCGGCTGATCGTCCCGCAGGCCGCCGCCGTCTGGTCGGCGGACCCGGCGCAGATGTCGACCTTCCCGGCGCGCTCGCTGGTCGAGTTCTTCGCCAACCACGGGATGCTCGGGTTCGGCGGCCGGCCCCGCTGGCGCACGGTCACCGGCGGCTCGCGCGCGTACGTGCAGGCGCTCACGCGGCCGTTCGCCGACCGGATCCGGCTGGACACGCCGGTCGCCGCCGTCGAGCGGTTCGCCGACCGCGTCGAGGTCACGCCCCGCGGCGGGCAGCCCGAGGCCTTCGACGAGGTCGTGATCGCCGCCCACGCCGACCAGGCGCTGACCATGCTGCGCGACCCGTCGGCCGCCGAGCGCGAGGTCCTGGGCGCCATCCCCTACCAGCTCAACGAGGCGGTCCTGCACACGGACACCTCGCTGCTGCCCAGAAGGCGGCGCGCCTGGGCGAGCTGGAACTACCACCTGCGCGACCGCCGGACCGGCCTGCCGACCGTGACCTACTGGATGAACCGGCTCCAATCGCTGCAGGCCGACCGCGAGTTCTGCGTGACGCTCAACCGGTCGGAGGCGATCGACACGGCCAAGGTGATCCGGACGATCTCCTACGCCCACCCGGTGTATACCTCCGCAGGCCGCGCCGCCCAGGGCCGGCACGCGGAGGTGTCCGGCATCAACCGCACGCACTACTGCGGCGCCTACTGGTCGTGGGGGTTCCACGAGGACGGCGTGCAGAGCGGGCTCCGGGTCGCCCGCGCGATCGAGACGCTCCGGCCGGCGGTGGCGGTGTGAGCGGCAGCGGCGCGCTCTACCGAGGGACCGTGCGCCATCGCCGCTTCGCGGTCGAGGGCCGCGAGTTCCGCCACCGGGTCACCATGGCGTACCTGGACCTCGACGACCTGCCGCGCCGGCTGCTGGCGCGGCGCGCCGGGCTCGTGCGCCTGCGGCCGGGCGATCACCTGTGCGCCGCCCAGGCGCGGGCGCTGGTCGGCGACCGGCTTGGCACCGCCCCGGTGGGGCCGGTGCGGCTCCTGACCACGCCGCGGGTGGCGGGGATCGCCTTCAACCCGGTCTCCTTCTACTACTGCTTCGATCGCGACGAGCGCCTGCAGGCCGTCATCGCCGAGGTCACCAACACCCCCTGGGGCGAGCGCCACGCCTATGTCGTCCCCGGCGACGGGCGCGGCGCGACGCTGGACAAGGCGCTGCACGTTTCGCCGTTCATGGGCATGGGCCAGCGCTACAGCCTGCGCGCGCCCGCGCCGGGGCCGACCTGCAGCGTCCACATCGAGTCCACCGAGGGCGGCGGGCGCGCGTTCGACGCGACGCTCAACCTGCGCCGCCGGCCGCTCACGTACCGCGGGCTCGCGCGCGCCGCGGCGCTGCGGACGCTGGCGCTCATCTACGGCCACGGGCTCGTGATCGGACTGCGCCGCATCCCTCACCACCCGCACCCGGCGGCGGTGTCGTGACCCGCGGCCAGTGGGCGGCGCGCCGCGTCGTCCAGCTGCTGCTGTCGCGCATCTTCGTCGGCCGGCTGACGGTCGTCGAGGGCGGCGTCGCCGAGGTCTTCGGCCCCGGCGGCGGGGACGGCCCGCGCGCGGTCGTCCACGTCAAGGACCCGGCGGGCTGGCCGCTGCTGCTCAAGGGGTCCAGCGGTCTCGCCGAGAGCTACGCCCGCGGTCACTGGGATACCCCGGACCTGCCGGCGCTGATCCGCATCGCGGCCCGCAACACGACCGAGCTCGACGCGGTCCGCCGCCGGCTGAGCCCGCTCCGCGAGCCGTTCCAGCGCCTGCGCTCGGTCCGCAGCACCGAGCCCCAGAGCCGCAAGGACATCTCGAGCCACTACGACCTCGGCAACGACCTGTTCGAGCTCATGCTCGACCCGACGATGATGTACTCCTCGGCCTACTTCGCCGAGCCCGGCATGTCGCTCGAGCAGGCCTCGGCGGCGAAGCTCGACCTGGTGTGCTCCAAACTCGACCTCGGCGAGCACGATCACGTGCTGGAGATCGGCACGGGCTGGGGCGGGTTCGCCGTCCACGCCGCCGCGACCACCGGGTGCCGGGTCACGACGACCACGATCTCGCGCAGGCAGTACGAATGGGCCGTCGAGCGCGTGCACGACGCCGGCGTGCAGGACCGCGTCGAGGTGCTGCTGCGCGACTACCGCACGCTCGAGGGCGCCTACGACAAGCTGGTCTCGATCGAGATGATCGAGGCGGTCGGCTGGCGCGACTTCGGCACGTTCTTCGAGCGCTGCTCGCGGCTGCTGAAGCCGAGCGGGACGATGCTGCTGCAGGCGATCACCATCGACGACCGCGCCTACGAGCTCGAGAAGGCCTCGAAGTCGTTCATCCGCAGCTACGTGTTCCCGAACGGCTGTTTGCCGTCCAACGAGGTGATCGCGCGCAGCCTGCGCCGCCACACCGACCTGCGGCTCGTCGGGCTGCAGGACCTGACGCCCCACTACGCGGAGACGCTGCGGCACTGGCGCCACAACGTCGAGGCGGCCGCGGGGCGCCTGCACGATCTCGGCTACGACGAGCGCTTCCGGCGCATCTGGCGGCTGTATCTCGCCTACTGCGAGGCCGGCTTCACGGAGCGCCGGATCTCGGTCGTGCAGTCCGTGCTCGCCAAGCCGCTGTGGCGCGCCGAGCTGCCCGACGTCGCGGCCGTCCGCCGGCTGCACGCGGCCGGATGAAGCGGTCGACCTCCCGGGTTTCGCCTCCGGGGCGGCCCCGGGCTGGCGGCGCGGGAAACCCGCCGGTAGCCTCCCGCCCGTGGTGGAGCCCCCGGCCGGCACCGTGACGCTGCTGTTCACGGACATCGAGGGGTCGACGGCGCTCGCGCAGGAGCTCGGGGCGACCTGGGGCGACGTGCTGCGCGACCACCACGCCGTCGTCGGCGGCGCGATCGCCGCGCACGGCGGCTACGTCGACGGCACCGAGGGGGACGCGTTCTTCGCGGTCTTCGAGGACGCCCGCGCGGCGCTGTCGGCGGCCGTCGACGCCCAGCGCGGGCTGCGCGGCCGCCCATGGCCGACGCCCTCGGGCGCGCTGAAGGTCCGCATGGGGCTGCACACCGGGCACGTCGAGCGCCGGGCGACGGGCTACGTCGGGCTCGAGATCCACCGCGCCGCACGGGTCGCGTCGGCCGCGCACGGCGGCCAGGTGCTGCTCACGGACGTCGTCCGCTCGCTGACGGGTGACCTCGTGCCGACGGACGACCTCGGCCGCCATCGCCTGAAGGACTTCCCGGCGCCGGAGAGCCTGCACTGCGTGGTGCTCGACGGAGTGGGCGCGGCCGCGTTCCCGCCCCCGCGCACGCTCGAGGTGCGGCCCACGAACCTGCCCGCCGACGACCGCCCGCTGATCGGCCGCGACGCCGACCTGGCCGCGGTCGTGCAGGCGTTCACGTCCGACGGCGACCGCCTGGTCACGGTGACCGGCATGGGCGGGACGGGCAAGACGCGCCTCGCGCTGGCGGCGGGCGCGGCGCTGCTCGACAGCCATCCCGGCGGCGTCTGGTGGGTGCCGCTCGCGGCGGAGACCGACGGGGCGGCGGTGCTGCCGGCGATCGCCGCCGCCGTCCACGCCGAGCACGACGGCTCCCGGCCGTTGCGTGACGCGCTGGCCGCGCGCTTCTCCGGCGCGCCGGCGCTGGTGGTGCTCGACAACCTCGAGCAGCTCCCGGGCGCCGCCGACGCCGTCGCCGGCCTGGTGGCGGCGGCGCCCGGTGTGCGGGTGCTCGCGACCTCGCAGTCGCCGCTGCACCTGACCGCCGAGCGCGTGCTGGCGCTCGAGCCGCTGGCGCCCGGCGCGTCGCGCGAGCTGTTCGCCCGCGTGGCCGCCCGCGTCCGGCCGGGGCTCGACGTGCTCGCCGACCCGGAGGGGCTGGCCGTCGCCGACGAGCTGTGCGCCCGCCTCGACCACCTACCGCTCGCGATCGAGCTGGCCGCGGGCCGGCTGTCCGTCCTGTCGCCCGCCCAGCTGCGCGAGCGGCTCGCCGCGCCGCTGAAGCTGCTCAAGGGCGGCGAGCGCGACCGGCCGGAGCGCCAGCGCTCGCTGCGGGCGACGATCGACTGGACGCTCGGCCTGCTGGACCCCGAGGCGCGCGCGCTCTTCACCCGCCTCGGCGCGTTCGCGGGCGCGGTCGAGCTCGAGGACCTCGAGGCGGTCTGCGAGGACGACGACGTCGACGTGCTGACGGCGGTCGCAGCGCTGCTCGACGTCGGCATCCTGCGGCGGCGCGAGGACGGGTCGGGCGCCGTCACGTTCCGGCTGGCCGAGGCGCTGCGGCTGGTGGCGGCCGACGAGCTCGCCGCCGCGCCGGACGGCGCCGCCTGGCGGCGGGCGCACGCCGAGCACCTGGCCGCCGTGATGCGGCCGGCCGGCACGCCGATGGTGTGCAGCGCGAGGGAGATGCAACGTGCGATGGCGCTCGACGCCGAGGGCCGGCGCGCGCTCGAGTGGGCATGGGCGAACGATGCGGCGCTTGCCGCACGGCTCGGCGCGCCGATGACCACCCGCTGGGTCGAGGCCGGGCGGGTGCAGGAGGCTGCGGCGCTGAGCGACCGGATCCTGGCGCTGCCGGAGCAGCCGGCCGAGACCCGCGCCTTCGCGCTGCTCGGGCTCGGCTACGTCGCCATGGTCAACAGCGACGCTGACCGGTCGCTCGCTCCGCATCAGGCGGTGCAGGAACTGCTCGGTCCGGAGCACCCGCTTCACCGCTACGCGCTGGTCGCCGAGGTGTGGACCCGCGCAATGGCCGGCCGGGAGGCCAATTCGGCCGCCGACCGGCTGATGGCCCTGGTCCGGGCGCACGGCTCGCAGCTCGAGCTGGGGGCCGCGCAGATCGTGCACTTCCAGACCCGGCTGGCGGCCGGCGACCTCGCCGCGGCGGCGACGGCGCTGGCGGAGGCGGCGCGGCTGTGCGAGCTGACCGGCGCGAAGATGCTGTGGCACATCGAGACCTGCCGCGGCGACCTGGCGCTGATCGAGGGGCGGCACGCCGATGCCGCGCGGGCCTACGTGCGCTCGATGACCGCCGCCTCCGCGCGCGGCGATCTGCTCCAGGTGTGGCTCGACCTGCTCGGGATCGCGGCGTCGCTCGCCGCCGCCGGGCGCGCGGAGGAGGCGCTCGAGGTCGA
>JAXDHL010000278.1:0-17803 GCA_034664525.1 Solirubrobacteraceae bacterium | reverse complement strand
GCCCCGAGCTCCCGGACGACCTCACCCGGCGCGAGGCCGAGGTGCTGTCACTGATCGCGGAGGGGCTCTCCAACCACGAGATCGCCGAGCGGCTGGTGGTGTCCCAGGCCACCGTCAAGAGCCACATCAACCATCTGTTCGCGAAGGCGGGCGTGCGCGACCGCGCGCAGGCGGTCAGCTACGCCTACCGCCACGGTCTCGCGCCGTGACCGCCGCGGATGCGGGCGACGCGGCGCAGCTCGCGCACGTCCTCGTCGACGTAATCAACACCCCGCCCACCCACGCCCGGCGCGACGCCCAGCAGCTCGGGCTGGAGGCGCTTGCGCAGCAGCTCGCCGTCGACGGCGTCGGCGCGCAGCGCGGTCCGCTCCGGGCGTGAGGACACCACGCGCTCGAGGGTGCGGTCGCGGAACACGAGCGCGACGCCGTCGTCGGCGGCCCACCCGCCGGGCAGCGCCCCGCTGCGCACCGCCTCGAGCCAGACGGGCAGGCGCTCCGGCTCGCCGTCGGCGTGCACGGTCAGCGAGCCGGGCAGCAGCCCGAGCCCGGCGATCGGCTCCGGCCGCCCCATCGACTTGGTGACGGCGCCCTCGAACCAGCACATCGCCCCCGCGCTCAGGCCGGCGAGCACGATCCCGCGCCGCCACGCCTCGCGGAACACGTCGTCGAGCCCGTGCGCCTTCCAGATCGCCAGCAGGTTGCGCATCGAGCCGCCGCCGACGTAGATCACGTCCTGGTCGAGCAGGATCTCCTCGACTGGCCGCGTGGTGCCGTGCAGGCGGAACAGCGACAGGTGCTCGGCGCGGCATGCCTTGTCGCCGAAGCGCTGGTGGAACGCGGCGATCTGCGCGGCCGGGTCGCCCGACGCGGTCGGCAGGAAGAGGATGCGCGGCTCCCGCGGCCCGGCCAGCTCGAGGACGTAGTCGTCCAGGGCGGGGTTGTCCGGCTCCATGGTGAAGCCGCCCCCGCCCATGGCCAGGATCGTCGGTGTCACGCCATCGCCGGTTCAGGCATCGGCTCCCCAAGGTACGTGGTCTCGAGCGGGGTCTCCAGCACGGCGGCGCCCTCGGCGCTCGGCTCGACCCGGAAGGCGCGCGCGGTGCGGCGCGAGGTCACCACCCGGTGCAGCTCGCTGCCGCGGAAGTGCAGCGCCGCGCCGTCGTCGGCTGCGTAGCCGGCGGTCATCCCGTCGCCGACGAAGCGGAGGTACTCCTCGCGCCGCTCGGGCTCGGCGTCGTAGTGCACGCAGTTCGAGAACGGCAGCAGCCCGAGCCCCTGGACGATCGTGGGATCGCCGTTGAACGCCGTCAGGGCCTCGTCGAACCAGCACAGCGAGCCGGCGCTCAGCCCGCACAGGACGACGCCCGCCTCCCACGCCTCCGCCAGCGCCTCGTCGATCCCGTTCGCGCGCCAGGCGCCGAGCATGCTGATGACGTTGCCGCCGCCGACGTAGATCAGGTCCTGCCTGCGCAGATGCGCGGCGATGTCGCGGTCGACCGCCCCGCATCCCTTGTCGCGCCGGAACAGCGAGACGTGGCTCGCGTCCGCCTCGCAGGCGAAGCGGCGGTAGAAGCGGACGATGTAGTGGTCGGCGTCACCCGACGCCGTCGGCAGGAAGCAGACCTTCGGCCTCGCGGCTCCGGTCTGGGCCATCACGTACTGGTCGAGGAGGGGATTCCCGGCCTCCATCGAGAATCCCCCGCCACCGAACGCGACGATCTGCGGCTCTCGCTCACCCATGGAGCAAGGATTCCCGCCGTCTCGGGGGCCGACATTGGCCCGCGGTCGGAACCCGACCGGCCTGAGCCCGCCACCCGGGCCATAAAGGCCCAGGAAGTCTCGCTCATTTCACTTACGATGCGTGAGTACCGCGGCGCGTTCCGGAGCGCGCCGAACTAGCTCCGCCCGGTGCCGTTGGCGCTGCCGTCGGTGCGGGTCTCGCGCTCGCCGCTGCCGCGCTTCACGTCCCCGCGGTAAGGCCCCGGCTTCGGCCGCGGCTTGCCGCCCGGGAAGGCGAGCCGGATGATCGTCCGGTGGACGCTGCCGAGCTGCCGGTGCAGCGGCCCGGTGTTGTACGGCAGGCCCCACTTCTCGCAGATCTCGCGCACCTTGGGCGCGATCTCGCCGTAGCGCGTGCTCGGCATGTCCGGGTACAGGTGGTGCTCGACCTGGTAGCCGAGGTTGCCGCTCATCACGTGGAAGAACGGGCCGCCGTCGATGTTCGCCGCCCCCAGCAGCTGGCGCATGTACCAGCCGCCCTTGGTCTCCTCGGCGGTCTCCTCCTCCGAGAACGAGTACGTCTGGTCGGGGAAGTGGCCGCAGAAGATGATCGAGTACGACCACACGTTGCGCACGATGTTGGCGGTGAAGTTCGCGGCGGCGGTCTTCTTCCAGTGCTTGCCCGACAGCGCCGGGAAGGCCACGTAGTCCTTGATCAGCTGGCCGGCGGCCTTCTTGCCGATCGCCTTCAGGCGCTCCTTGACCGGCAGGATCGGCTCCTCCCCCTTGCGGATCGCGCTCAGGTCGAGGTCGTGGGTGGCGACGCCCCACTCGAAGAACGCCATCAGCAGCAGGTTGTAGAACGGCTGCAGAAGGAAGACCGGGTGCCACTTCTGGTGCGGGTCGATCCGCATGATCTCGTAGCCGAGGTCGCGGTCCTTGCCGCGGATGTTGGTGAACGTGTGGTGGACGTAGTTGTGGCTGAACTTCCAGCCCGACGCCGGCGACACGTTGTCCCAGTCCCAGCACTGCGAGTTGATGACCGGGTCGTTCATCCAGTCCCACTGGCCGTGCAGGACGTTGTGGCCGATCTCCATGTTCTCGAGGATCTTGGCGGTCGAGAGCAGCGCGGTGCCGGAGATCCAGAGCGGCTTGTACTTGGAGCCGACCAGCAGGATCCGGGCGATCAGCGCCATCCGCCGCTGCAGCTCGATGATCGAGCGGATGTACTTCGCGTCGCGCTCGCCGAGGTCGTCGAAGACCTCGTCGTGCAGCGCCTCGAACTCCTTGCCGATCTGCTCGATCTCCTCCGCCGAGAAGCGCGCGATCGGGTTCTCGATCAGCGACTCGTCGATCGTCGGGATGCCGGACTTGATCTTCTCGCCGGCCTTCGAGCCGGCCATTGCGGTCGCCACTGAGGGAGCCTCCTAGAGCTCGATCTCCACGTCGCCCTCCGGCGCGTGGATGCAGGTACGGATGGTCTGGCCGGCGAGCTCGTCGTGGACGTCGCCGGAGCGCAGGTCGCGGACGCGGCCGGAGCTGAGCCTGCCGGTGCAGGTGTGGCAGATGCCCATGCGGCAGCCGTAAGGCAGGTCCAGGCCCGCCTCCTCGCCGGCGACGAGGATCGAGGTGCCGTTGCCGGCCTCGGCCTCGGTCTCGGAGCGCAGGAACAGGACGGTCCCGCCTTCGCCCTCGACGGCGTCGCCCTCGCCATAGGTCGGCTGGAAGCGCTCGAGATGCAGCTTGTCGGGGTCGCCGTGGCGCTCCCAGTGCTCGACCAGGGCGTCCAGCAGCTCGCCCGGGCCGGAGATGAACGCCTCGCGCTCCTTCCAGTCCGGGCACAGCTCGTCGAGCTCGTCCGGGGCGAGCCGGTCCTCGGTGGCCGTGTGGCGCTCGTAGAGCGTGAAGCCGTCGTGCGCCTCGACCATGTCGCGCAGCTCGCTGCCGAAGATCACGTCGTCGGCGTCGCGCGCGGAGTGGATGTGGTGGGCGTCGCCGAGCCCGTCCTCGTGGGCGAGGTCGCGCAGCATCGACATGATCGGCGTGATGCCGGAGCCGGCGGAGATGAACAGGAGCTTCTCCGGCACCGTGTCGGGCAGGCGGAACTCCCCGGCCACCTCGCCGAGCGTGATGATCGTCCCGGGCCGCAGCTTGGCGGTGACGTACGGCGAGACCTTGCCCTCGTCGACGCCCTTGACCGTGATCGAGATCAGGCCGTCCTCGCGGCGCGGGTCGGACGTCAGCGAGTACGCGCGCCAGTGCCGGATGCCGCCGACGTCGAAGCCGATCCGGATGTACTGGCCGGGCGCGTGGCCCTCCCACTCCCAGCCGGGCTTGATCAGCACGGTCGTGGCGTCGTCGGTCTCGGGCTCGAGGCGCTCGACGCGGCCGCGCAGCTCGCGGCTGGACCAGAGCGGATTGAACAGCTCCAGGTAGTCGTCGGGCAGCAGCGGCGCGGTGAAGCGCGCGACGGCGCGCAGGACCGCCCGCTGACGCGGCGGGACCTTGGGTGTGGCTCCTCGTTCCGGCACCTCCGTCCCCAAGGTACCCAAATGAGAACGTCAGTCAACTCGACGTTCTCATGCTGACCGGGCAATCGCGGGGCATCCCTAGACTCGGGCGCCATGGCCACGCCTGCACCCCGCGCGCTGCGCCAGGTGCGCGAACGGGAGCTCGTCCGCGCCACCCGGGCCCTGTTCGACGAGCGCGGGTCGCTGGAGGCGCCGGTCGAGGAGATCGCCAAGGCCGTCGGGATCGCCCGCGGGCTGATCTACCGCCACTTCTCGTCCAAGGACGAGCTGTACGTCCTGACCGTCACGGACTACCTGGACGAGCTCGGCGGCGAGCTCGAGGCCGCGCTCGCCGAGGGCGGCGCGCCGGAGGCCCAGCTCGAGCGCGTCGCGCGCGCCTACGCCGCGTTCTGCCAGCGCTACCCGGCCTTCCTCGATGCCTCGCTGTCGCTCATGAAGGGGCCGGCGTCGGCGCTCTACGAGCGCGTGTCGGAGTCCGTGTGGCTGCGGCTCGGCCAGAGCATGTCGCGCTGCATCGGCGCGCTGTCGGACATCCTGCGCGACGATGCGTTCCAGGTCGAGGACCCGGACTACCTGGCCAACATCCTCTGGACCCAGACGCTCGGGGCGATGCACCTGGCGCGCATCCGGGTCGGCATGCGCCGCTCCGCCTCCGGCGCGCCCGAGCTCTTCACGGTCGACCCGGAGCGCATCATCCGGACGTCGGTCGAGATGACGCTCGCCGCCGTCCGGCGGTAGACGCGCACACGTCACCGACCGGCCGGGGTGTGAGCGCCAGTGGTCCCGTGACGACCACTCCCCGACACGGCCGAGAGCCGTGTGCGCCAGTGGTCGCCTGACGACCACGAGTCGACGAAGGTCGAGCAACCGACCACGTGTGTCGGGCCGTGGCGCCGCTCGCGCTACGGCGTCGCCAGCCGCACGATCGCGGCGACGAGCTCGTCGTCGGAGACGTCGAGCGTCCCGTCGAGCCGCCGGGTGAGCAGCTCGTCGACCGCCCCGACCAGCGCGACCGCCGCGAGCTGCGACGGCGCCGTGCCCACCTCGAGCGCCAGGCGCTCGAAGCTCGCGAGCACCTCGCGCCGGCGGCGCTGGGCGACCTCGCTGCCCAGACCCTCCAGCAGGGCGGCGCGGCCCTTGCGCGGATCGCCGAGCAGGACGTCGAGCAGCGCGCGGGCGGAGGCCTCGATGCCGCCGCGGCGCAGCGCGCCCAGCACCGCGCGCTCGACCTCGGCGGCGAGCGCGTCGAGCAGCGCGACGTACAGCGCGTCGCGGTCGCGGAAGGACTCGTAGAAGTAGCGCTCGGTGAGGCCGGCGCGGCGGCAGATCGCCGTCATGGTCGCCGAGCCCCAGCCGCCCTCGGAGCCGATCAGATCCAGCGCGGCGTCGAGCAGCCGCCCGCGGCGCTCGGCGACGCGCTCGGCGGCGCTCAGACCGCTGTAGGTGCGACCCATGTTCAGAATGTTGACAGGACGCCCTGTCAGATGCCACAGTGCCGGCCATGGGTCAGGTCCGCACGCCCGTGCCGCCGCCGCTGGACACGTCGGTCATACGCGCGCTTGCGCGCGAGATCCGCGGCGAGCTCGCCGCGCGGCGGCGCGGACCGCTGCCGCCGGGCAGCCTGGCCCCCAGCTGGCGGCACACGCGCGACACGGTCGCCGACCCGCTGCCGATGCTGCTCGACCACGAGCGCCGCTACGGGCCGGTGTTCACGATCCGGACGTTCCACCTGCCCATCGTGTGGGCGATCGGCGCCGAGGCCAACCACCAGATCCTCGTGTCCGACTTCGACGCCTTCGAGTGGCGCGGCGGGCGGTTCAGCGACCTGTGGCCGCTGCTCGGCGACGGCATGCTCAACATCGACGGCAGCTACCACCGCGAGATGCGGCGGCTGCTGCTGCCGGCGTTCCACCGCGAGTCGGTGCTCGGCGTCGCGGACACCATGATCGAGGAGGCGGAGGCCGCCGCCGCCCGGCTCGGGCGGGCCGAGTTCGACCTCTACCCCTGGACGCGCGAGCTGGCGCTGCGGATCGCGATGCGGGCGCTGCTGGGGATGACCTCCGGCTCGGGACGCGAGCACGCGCTGGCGAGCGCGTTCGAGCGGGCGCTCGACTTCCACGCGCGGCCGGTGTCGCAGCAGATCGTCCGCGGTCCCGGCTCGCCGTACGCGCGCACGCAGCGCGCGCGCCGCGAGCTCGACGCGCTGGTCCACGCCGAGATCGCCGAACGCCGGCGCGCGGGCGACCACGGTCGCGGCGTCCTGGGCATGCTGCTGGGCGCCACCGACGGCGAGGGCGGGCCGCTGCCCGACGCCGCGGTGCGCGACCAGGCGGTCACGCTGCTGTTCGCCGGCCACGACACGACCACCGCGACGCTCACGTTCCTGCTCTATGAGCTCGCCGGCGCGCCCGCCGCCCGGGAGGCGCTCGAGGCCGAGCTCGACGCGCTGGTGCCGGACGGCCGCCCGTCGCCCGAGCAGCTCGACGGCACCCGGCTGCCGGTCCTCGAGCGCACGCTGATGGAGACGCTGCGCCGCTACCCACCGGCGTGGGTCGGCCCGCGCCGCGCGCGGCGCGACGTCACGATCGCCGGCGTCGGCATCCCCGAGGGCGCGTTCGTCCACTACTCGAGCTGGGTCACCCATCACCTTTCGGCGCTGCACGAGGATCCGTTCCGCTTCGAGCCCGACCGCTTCCTGCCCGACCGCGCCGCGGCGCTCCCGAAGGGGGCCTACGTGCCGTTCGGCGGCGGCTCGCGGATGTGCCTCGGCAAGCGCTTCGGCGAGGTCGAGCTGCGCGCGCTGACCGCGGTCTTATGCCGCCGCTTCCGCGTCGAGCCGGTGCCCGGCGGCCCGCCGATGCAGGTGGCGACCTCGCCGACGCTCGGGCCGCGCGGTGGTCTGCGCGTGACGGTCCGCCCCCGCCACTGAGCGGCTACGGTGCTCGCAGGAGCGGAGGGCTATGCGTGTCACCGTCATCGGCGCGGGACTGTGGGGCACGACCCTGGCCTCGACGGTCGCCGCGCGCGAGCACGAGGCGGGCTGAACGTGGCCACGACCGCCGCACCCCGGCTGGACCGCCTGGCGCGCGACGGCACGCGCCCGCGGCTGCTGCTGCTCGACGCCTCGACCGGCCCGGAGCGCGAGGTCCTGCGGCGCTGGGTCGACCGCGAGCGCCGGCGCGATCCCGACGCCCCGGTCGACGCGGTCGACGTGCGCGCCCCCGCCCTCGACCGCCGGCTCGAGGACCACGACGACGACCCGCTGCTGTGCCCGATCGGCGTCGCCTGGCTGCCGCCGGAGCACCGCGGCCACCGGCGAGCGCGCCTGCGCGACCTGCTCCCGGGCCGCAGCCCGTGGCATCCCGGCGCCGGCCGCCAGGAGAAGATCCTGCGCGAGGAGCCGGACCGCTGCGAGATCGTCGTCGCCGAGCCGGCCACCGCGAGCGACCTGCGCGAGCGCTTCGAGCGCGCCGGCGGTGACGCGTTCGGCGACTTCGTCCGCCGCCAGGCCCACCTGGCGCTCGAGCGCGCCGAGCGGGCGATCGTCGGCGTCCAGTACAAGGTCCCCAAGCTCGTCTTCGAGGAGATCACCGACTCGGCCGCGTTCTGCGAGGGCGCCGCCGAGCTCGCGCGCGAGCTCGACTGCCCGCCGGAGGAGGTCCTGGACCGCGCGAAGACCGCACTCGGCGAGATGGTCGCCGGCCAGTCGCGGACCGCGATCGACGCCTGGGACCAGTTCGGCCGCTTCCTCGCCCGCGCGCACCGCATCGAGGTCGACGACGAGCGCATCGCCGAGCTGCGCGAGCTCGGGCGGCGGCACTCGCTCGTCTTCCTGCCCAGCCACCGCTCCTACCTCGACCCGCTCGTGCTGCGCCCGGCGCTGCTCGCCCACGGGCTGCCGCCCAACCACGTCATCGGCGGCCTCAACGTCTCCTTCTGGCCGGTCGGCCCGGTCACGCGCCGCTCGAGCTATGTCTTCATCCGGCGCAAGTTCCGCGATGACGAGGTCTACAAGTGGACCCTGCGCCAGTACCTCGCCTACCTGGCCCGCAAGCGCTTCAACCTCGAGTGGTACATCGAGGGCGGGCGCTCGCGCACCGGCAAGCTGCGCGCGCCGCGCTACGGGATCCTCAGCTATCTCGTCGACGGCGTGCGCCAGCGCTCCGACACCGATGCCATCCTCGTGCCGACCTCGATCACCTACGAGCAGCTGCACGAGGTCGGCGACATGGCCGCCCAGTCGCGCGGCGCCGCGAAGGTGAAGGAGGATCTGCCGTGGCTCGTCGGCTATGCGCGCTCGCAGGGCCGCGGGCTCGGCCGTGTGCACGTGCGCTTCGGCGAGCCGCTGCCGCTGCGCGAGGCGCTCGGCGAGGCCGCGGACCCCGGCGCCGGGCAGGACACCGTCCGGCTCGCCGTCCACAAGACGGCGTTCGAGGTGATGCACCGCATCAACACGGTGACGCCGGTGACGCACACGGCGCTCGTGGCGCTGGCGCTGCTGGGCGAGCAGGACCGCGCGCTGACCGAGCGCGAGGTCGAGGGCGTCGTCGCCCAACTCGTGGCGCATTGCCGCCGGCGCGGGGTGCGCGCCTCCGGCGACACGCAGGCCGGCCTGCGCGAGCTCGTGGATTCGAGCGTGCTCGAGGTCTACGAGGGCGGCGCCGAGCCGGTCTACACGATCGCCCCGGACCAGCATCTGGTCGCCGCCTTCTACGCGAACTCCGGCGTCCACGCCTTCCTGATGCGGGCGATCGCCGAGGTCGCGCGCGACACCGAGGACGCCCAGCGGCTGCGCCGCCTGCTCGAGTTCGAGTTCTTCTTCCCTGAGCGGGAGGAGTTCGCGGCCCAGATCGAGGAGGAGCTCGCGCGCAACGAGCCGCCGCTGGTGGCCGCCCGCGTGCTGCGCGCGATCGCGGAGGCGCACCTGGTCGTCGCCACGCGGCTGTGGGAGGCGGGTGACGCGCCGGTCGAGCACGACGCCGCGCTGGCGACGGAATGCCTCGGCATGACGCGCCAGTGGCACCTGCAGGGCCGGATCGCCTGCGCCGACGCGGCCTCGACCGAGCTGATCGACTCGGCGCTCAAGCTCGCCGCCCATCGCGACCTGCTGTCGGGCAGGGGCGACCGGGCGACGTTCAGAGCCGAGTTCAAGGACCTCGTCAGCCGGCTGTGAGCGGCGCCCCTCAGGAGCTGCTCGACCGGATCGCCGCGGGCCCGCAGGGCCCGCAGGTCGGCGCCTTCTTCGACTTCGACGGGACGCTGATCGACGGCTACAGCGCCGTCACCGTCTACCGCGACCGGCTGCGCCGGCTCGACGTCGGGCCTGAAGAGCTCGCCCGCATGCTGCTGGCGATCGCCGACATGCAGGTCCGCGGCTCCGACGTCGGCGCGCTGATGTCCGCCGCGCTGCAGGGCCTGGCCGGGCGCAGCGACGCGGACATGCGGGCGTTCGGCGAGCGGATCTTCCGCGATGCGATCGCCGGCATGGTCTACCCCGGCGCCCGCGAGCTCGTGCGCGCCCACCGGCGGGCCGGCCACACGGTCGTGATCGCCACGAGCGCGACGCGCTACCAGGTCGAGCCGCTGGCCCGCGACCTCGGCATGGACGGCCTGCTGTGCACGAACGCCGAGCTCAGCGACGGCGTGCTGACCGGGGCGACCGACGGCCCGATCCTGTGGGGCGAGGCGAAGGCCGACGCGGTCCGCGCCTACGCCGCCGACCACGGCCTCGAGCTCGAGCAGTCCTTCGCCTACGGCAACGGCGACGAGGAGGAACCGCTGCTGGAGTCCGTCGGCCGGCCCGCCGTGCTCAACCCGGCGGACAACATCGACAAGGTGGCGATGGCCAACGGCTGGCCCGTCCATCGGCTGCAGCCCTCCGGCGGCGGCTTCGGCATCGGGCCGGCGATCCGCACCGGCGCCGCGCTGGGCGCGATGGCCGCGTCGTTCGGGCTCGGCGTCGGCGTCCGCCTGCTCAACCGCGACAAGCGCATGGGCGCGAACGTCGCCACCGCCGTCGGGCCCTCGCTGGCGCTCGGGCTCGCCGGCGTCGACGTGCACGTCGAAGGCGAGGAGCACGTCGCCGCCGCCCGCCCCGCGGTCTTCGTCTTCAACCACCAGTCCGGTCTCGACATGCTCGTGATCGGGCGCGTGCTCGGCCACGACGTCACCGGCGTGGCCAAGAAGGAGGCGGCGCGCGACCCGCGCTTCGCCCCGCTCGGCTACCTGGTCGACATCGCCTACGTCGACCGCGGCGACGCCAAGCGGGCCCGCGAGGCGATGGCGCCCGCGGTCGAGCGCCTGCACGCCGGCACCTCGATCGCGATCGCGCCCGAGGGCACGCGCTCCCCGACCCCGATCGTCGGCCCGTTCAAGAAGGGCGCCTTCCACCTCGCCATGCAGGCGGGCGTGCCGGTCGTCCCGGTCGTCATCCGCAACGCCGGCGAGCTGATGTGGCGCAACTCGTTCTGGCTGCGCCCCGGGCGCATCGACGTCCGGGTGCTGCCGCCGATCCCGACGCGCGACTGGCGCGCCGGGACCGTCGGCGACCACGCGGCCGAGGTGCGCGAGCTGTTCGTGCGCACCCTGGCCGAGTGGTCGCGCGCGCTACTGCTTGATGAAGCCCGCCTCCTGGAGGTCCTGCTTGGCGCCGGCCTCCGGCTTCTGCTTGTCGATCGACACGCGGGCGTTGAGCTCCTGCATGACCTGCTCGGTGAGCGGCTTCTGGATCTCCTCGATGACCTTCGCCCCGGACGCGCCGAGCGTCGAGACCGCGGAGTTGCGGGTCAGCAGCGTCACGTAGTACGGCGGGAACAGGGACTTGTCGTCCGCGTAGGTGACGTACTTGTTGGTCGACAGCGCGCCGTCGGTCGAGAAGCCGAACGTGAAGTCGGCCTGCTTGGCGTCCAGGTCGGCGTACTGGCCCTGCGAGGACACGAACTTCGGCGTCCAGTGGTACTTCGCCTTCAGGCCCAGCAGGCAGTCGGTGCGCTGGCGGCACTCCGGGAAGCCCGAGATGGACACCTTGGAGTCCGTCTTGGACGCCAGCTCGGAGATCGTCTTGGGATTGCCGTACTTGGCCGCGGTCGCCTTGGTCGAGGTGATCTTGTACGTGTTCTGGAAGGGCGTCTGCGGATACGCCGTGATGTTGTCCTTCTTGAGGTCGGCCTTGAGCTCGTCGAAGGACTGCTGCGGATCACGCGGGACGGCATCGGTCTTGACCTTGTAGAAGGAGGTCAGCGCCGTGCCCGTGTACTCGGGGTAGGCGTCGATCTTGCCGCTCTTGAGCGCCTTGAAGGCGATCTGCTCGGCGCCGAGGTCGAGCTGCTTCTTGACCTTGAAGCCCGCGGCCGTGAGGGCCTGCGAGTAGATCTCGCCGAGGATGAACTGCTCCGGGAAGTTCTTCGAGCCGATCGTGACCGACTTGGAGGCGTTGGCCGGGTCGCTCTGGATCAGCTTGCCGCCGCCCGACGAGCTGTCGCTGGAGCTGCTGCTCGACGACGAGGACGACGACGAGCTTCCGCCACCGCCGCTCGAGGACGAGTCGCTGCCGCAGGCGGCGACGACGAGGGTGAGGGCGAGCAGCGCGAGCAGCGCCGCCAGGCCCCTGGGGATCTTTCGCATGTGGACTAGGTCTCCGTTCTGGTGCGGGCTGGGACGGTGAAGAAGGATCGCCTCGGGGCGGCCGACCGTGCCGCCACGGTCAGGCCCTTCGGCGTGGAGAGACGCTGGGCGAGGCCGAGGCCGCCGTCGACGGCGAGCGTGATCAGGGCGACGAGGATGGCCGCGCCCAGCTGGCCCGCGTCGCCGTACGTCTGCGGCTCCAGGATCGGGTTGCCGAGCGATTGCACGTTCGCCAGCGGGGCGATCGTGGCGGTCGCCACCACGGCCACGGCCGACGTGCGCAGGCCGGCGAAGATCGTGGGGAGCGCCAGCGGCAGCTCGACCTGGCGGACGATCTGCAGCTCGGTCAGCCCCATGCCGCGCGCGGCGTCGACGGTCTCCTGGTCGACCTGCCGCACCCCCACGTAGGTGTTGGTGAGGATCGGGGGGATGGCCAGCAGCGTGAGCACGGCGACGACGTTCGTGAACCCGACGCCCAGGAAGGCGACGAAGAACGCCAGCAGCGCGAGCGACGGCACCGCCCGGCCGACGTTCGACACCGAGATGGCCAGGAACTCGCCCTTGCCGACGTGGCCGAGGTACAGCCCGGCCGGGACCGCGATCGCGATGCCGACCGCGATGGCCACGAGGCTGACCAGGAGGTGGCTGGCCGCCAGGTGGCCGAGATCGTCGAAGCCGCCGATGCAGACGCCGCCCGAGATCGACTCGCGCGAGTGCAGGATGAAGTCGAACGCGTCGACGAACGAGGAGTGCGGGGCCGCCTGCGGGCACGGAAGGGCCATCAGTGGTCCACCTACGCTCGCCTCCACGGCAGCGCCACGCGCTGCGCCGTCAGGATGATCAGATCGCCGGCCGCGGCCAGCAGCACGGCGAGCCCGCCGGCGACGACGACGTTGGACTTGAAGAACAGGCCGCCGGTGCCGGCCTTCTCGGAGTAGATCTGCTCACCGAGGCCGCCGCCGCCGGCGAAGAACGCGAGCGTGGCCAGCCCGACGGTGGTCGTGAAGGCGATCCGGACCCCGGCCAGGATCTCCGGCGTCGCCAGCGGCAGCTCGACCTGGCGCAGGATCTGGTTCTCGGTCAGCCCCATCCCGCGCGCCGCGTCGATCACCTCGGCGGGCACGTTGCGCAGCCCGGTCGTGATGTTGCGGAACAGGATCAGCAGCGTGTAGGACACGAGTGCGACGATTGCGGTCAGGTTCCCGCGCCCGGTGATCGGCAGCAGCAGGAAGAACGCCGCGACGCTCGGCACCGTGTACAGCGCGCCGGTGAAGCCGATGATCGGGCCCGTCAGCCAGCGCTTGCGGTGCGCGATCAGCGCGAGCGTGAACGCGATCGCGAACCCGACCGCCATCGAGACGAGCGTCAGGAAGACGTGCTCGGCCAGCGGCGACCAGTACTTGTCGATGTTGTGCGCGATCCAGTCCGGGCAGAAGCCGTTGTCGGCGACGCAGCCGGTGGCCTGCCGCTTGTGGATCGTGATCTGCGCGAAGAGCTCGAGCCCGCCCACCGGCGCTACTCCTCGACCTCGACCAGATCGGCGCTCGAGTGGGCGTCCTCGGGCGGGAGGTGCAGCGCGTGCGAGATGACCTCCATCGAGAGGATCCCGACCACGCAGCCGCGCTCGTCGAGCACCGGTGCGTAGCGGCTCTCGGCGTCGAGCAGGTAGCCCAGCGCGTCGCGCATCACGTCGTCGAGCTCGACCGTGACGAGGTGCGGGTGCGGCGGCTCGCCCGACGGGACCTTGTCGCCGCGCATGTCGCGCGCCGACAGCCAGCGCACCGGCCGGCCGTCGGCGTCGACCACCAGCGCGAGGTCGCGCAGGTCGGACTCCGCGACCTTGCGGCGCACCTCGGTGAGGTCGTCGCCCGGATGCACGAGCGCCGCCCGCCACAGGTCGACGTCGCGCACGCGCTGCAGCGCGAGCCGCTTGAGGGCGCGGTCGGCGCCGACGAACTGCTCGACGTAGTCGTTTGCCGGGTTGACGAGCAGCTCGGCGGGCGGGGCGTACTGGACGAGCTTGCCCGGCGATTGCATGACCGCGATGCGGTCGCCCATCTTGATCGCCTCGTCGATGTCGTGGGTGACGAACACGACGGTCTTGGAGATCTTGGACTGCAGGCGCAGGAACTCGTTCTGCAGGCGCTCGCGGTTGATCGGGTCGATCGCGCCGAACGGCTCGTCCATCAGCAGCACGGGCGGGTCGGCCGCTAGGGCGCGAGCGACGCCGACGCGCTGGCGCTGGCCGCCGGAGAGCTGGGACGGGTAGCGGTCGCGGACCTCGGCGGCGTCGAGCGACACCAGGTCGAGCAGCTCCTCGACGCGCTCGCGGATGCGCGCCTTCGGCCAGCCGAGGAGCTTGGGCACCGTGGCGACGTTCTCGGCCACCGTCTCGTGCGGGAACAGGCCCGTCTGCTGGATCGCGTAGCCGATCTGGCGCCGCAGGTCGGCGGGCTTGCGCGTCTTGACGCTCTCGCCGCCGAGCAGGATGTCGCCCGAGGTGATGTCGATCAGCCGGTTGACCATCCGCATCGCGGTGGTCTTGCCGCAGCCCGACGGGCCGACGAGCACGCAGATCTCGCCGGCCGGGACCTCCAGCGACAGTCGGTCGACGGCGGGCGTCGCCGATCCCGGGTATTGCTTCGTGGCCTCGCGGAACTCGAGGCTCGCGGCGGTCTGTCCTGGATCTGTCACAAGTGCGTCCCCCTCGAGCTTTCCCCGCCTTGCGGAGCGCCCGACGCGATGGGCAACCCTACCGAGCCCACCGGCATGACGGTCAAGTCAGCAGGTTCTCGATCTGGATCGGCAGCGCCCGGACGCGGGTGCCCGTGGCGCTGAAGACGGCGTTGGCGATCGCGGCGGCGGTGCCGGTGATGCCGATCTCCCCGATCCCCTTGGAGCCCATCGGGTTCAGGTGGTCGTCGTCCTCGGCGATCCAGTGCGCCTGGATGTCCAGCACGTCAGCACAGGCCGGCACGTGATAGCCGGCGAGGTCCTGGTTGGTCCAGTCGCCGAACTCGTGGTCGAGCACCGACGCCTCCATCAGCGCCATCCCCAGCCCCATGGTCATGCCGCCGATCAGCTGGGAGCGGGCCGTCTTGGGGTTGATGATGCGTCCGGCGGCGAACACTCCCAGCAGTCGGGTGACCCGGACCTCGGCGGTGTCGGCGTCGACGTGGACCTCGGCGAACTGGGCTCCGAAGGCATGCCGGGCGAACGGTTCGAGCGCCTTGACGTCCTCCGTGGTGTCCGCCTGCGCCGCATCGCCGCCACCGCCGATGAGGGCGCGGCAGGCCTTGTGGACGGCCGACCCCCAGGAGCCGGTGCCCATCGAGCCGCCCGCCACGCCGGCGCGCGGCAGCGCGGAGTCGCCGAGCTCGACGCGCACGGCGCCGGGGTCCGTCTCGAGTGCGTCGGCGGCGATCTGGGTGAGCACGGTGCGCGCGCCGGTGCCGATGTCGGCGGCGGCGATCCGGACGGTGAACGTGCCGTCGGCCTCGCGCTTGACCGACGCCTGGGCGGGTGCCCGGTAGGTCGGGTACATCGAGGCGGCGACGCCGTAGCCGATGCGGCTGCGGCCCTCGATCCGCTCGCCCGGACTCGCGGGCCGGCCGGCCCAGCCGAAGCGTTCGGCGCCCGCGCGCAGGCACTCGACCAGGTGGCGCGAGCTCCAGGGCTTGCCGTTCTCGGGGTGCTCGGGCGGATCGTTGACGATCCGCAACTCGACCGGGTCCATGCCGAGCTCGTGCGCGAGCTCGTCGATCCCCGCCTCGAGCGCGTACATGCCCGGGCACTCGCCGGGGGCGCGCATCCACGACGGCGTCGGGACGTCGAGCCGGGCCAGCCGGTGCGTGGTGCGGCGGTTCGCCCCGGCGTACATCACGCGGGTGGCGGTCGCAGTCTGCTCGGTGAACTCCTTCAAGTGCGAGCTCTGGGAGACCGCGTCGTGCTCGATCGCGACGAGCGTCCCGTCGCGCTTGGCGCCGAGGCGCACGCGCTGGATCGTCGGCGTCCGGTAGCCGGTCAGCGAGAACATCTGCCGGCGCGTCAGCGCGAGCTTGACCGGGCGCCCGGCGACCTTGGCGCCGAGCGCGGCCAGCACGGCGTGCGGGCGCGGCGTTCCCTTGGAGCCGAAGCCGCCGCCGACGTGGTGGGAGATCACGCGCACGCGGGCGGGGTCGAGGCCGAACAGCTTGGCGATCGTCGCGCGCTCGCCCGACGTCCCTTGGCTGGAGTCGTGGAGCACGAGGTCGCCCCCGTCCCACTGCGCGACCGCCGCGTGCGGCTCCATGGCGTTGTTGTGGAGCGTCGGGGTGGCGTAGGTGCGGTCGACGACCACGTCGGCCTCGGCGAAGCCGCGCTCGACGTCGCCGATGACGGAGTCGGTGTCGTAGCCGCCGTTGACCCCGTCGGGCGCGTACAGCCCGGGGTGGTCGTCGCGCAGGAGGACGTCGTGCGGCGCCGGCTCGTAGTCGACGGCCAGGCGCCCGGCGGCCTCGCGCGCGGCCTCGAGGCTGTCCGCCAGCACGAGCGCGACGGCCTGCCCGCGGTAGGCGACCTCGTCGGACTGGAGGACGCTCAGCTCGCCGTCGGCGACCGGCTCGAGCGCGGGCGCGTTCCCGTGGTGCAGGACGTGCCGGACGCCGGGCAGCGCGAGCGCGCCGGCGTCGGCGACGGCGGTCACGCGCGCCTTCGCGTGCGGGGACTGCACGACCGCCCCGTAGAGCAGGTCCTCCGGGTGGCGCTCGAACGCGTAGTCGGCCTTGCCCTGCACCTTGTCGAGCCCGTCCACGCGGTCCAGCGGGGCACCGATCGCGCCGCGGGCGGGGGCGACGGCCATCAGCCGGTGACCTCCAGCAGGGTGCGGACGAGCAGGTTGCGCGCGAGCTGGACCTTGAACGCGTTGTCGCGCAGCGGTGCGGCGGCGCGCAGCTCCTCGTCGGCGGCGACCGCGAGCGCGTCCTCGGTCGGGTGCGTGCCGCGCAGGGCGGCCTCGGCCCGCTCGGCGCGCCACGGCACATGGGCGAGACCGCCGAAGGCGATCCGGACGTCGGCGAGCGTGCCGTCGCGGGCGAGCTCGGCCGCGACCGCGATCGAGACGACCGCGAATGCATACGACGCGCGGTCGCGGACCTTGCGGTAGCGGACGCGGGTGCCGGCCCCGGACGGCGGGAGCTCGACGGCGACGATCAGGTCGACGGGGTCGAGGACCGTGTCTCGCCCGGGCTCGTCGCCGGGCAGCCGGTGCAGGCCGGGCATCGCGATCACGCGGTCCCCGGCGGCGCCCTTGACGTGCACCTCGGCGCCGAGCGCGGTCAGCGCGACCGCCATGTCGGACGGGTGGGTGGCCACGCAGGACTCGGAGTGACCGAGGATCGCGAGGTTGCGGTGGTCGCCCTCGATCGCCGGGCAGCCCGTCCCCGTCCGGCGCTTGTTGCACGGCTTGGAGACGTCCTGGAAGTACGTGCAGCGGGTCCGCTGCAGCAGGTTGCCGCCGACCGTGGCGACGTTGCGCAGCTGCCCGGAGGCGCCGGCCAGCAGCGCCTCGGCCAGCAGCGGCGCGCGCTCGCGCACGAGCGGGTGGGTGGCGGCGTCCGAGTTGCGCACCGCGGCGCCGATGCGCAGCCCGCCGTCGGGGCGCGCCGCGATCTCGTCGTGCGGGAGCCGCGAGACGTCGACCAGCCGCTCCGGAGTCGCGACCCCGAGCTTCATCAGGTCGACGAGGTTCGTGCCGCCGCCCAGGTAGGTGGCGCCGGCGCCGGCCGCGGCGATGGCGGCGTCGGCGTCGGCCGCGCGCTCGTAGGCGAACTCCCTCACGCGGACGCCACGCTCTCGATCGCCGGCACGATGTTCATGTAGGCGCCGCAGCGGCACAGGTTGCCGCTCATGCGCTCGCGGATCTCCGCGGCGTCGAGCGTCACGCCCTCGGC
>JAXDHL010000277.1:0-2668 GCA_034664525.1 Solirubrobacteraceae bacterium | reverse complement strand
GCAGGGAAAAAGGTGCCTGTCCCCTTTTTCCCACCGCCTCGGCAGCGTTCAGCGCGTCCAGGTGTTCGCGTCCGCCATCGCGGGCATCATCGCGCCTCGTGTGCCGTCTTTTCGGGATGCACGGCGGGAGCGAGCCCGTGCGCGCGACGTTCTGGCTGCTCGACGCCCCGGACTCGCTCGCCGAGCAGAGCCGCCGCAACCTGGACGGCTTCGGGCTCGGCACGTTCACCGCCGGCGGCACGCCGAAGGTCGTCAAGGGGGCGGTCGCCGCGCACGAGGACGAGGCGTTCGCGCGCCGCGCCCGCGAGGAGTGCTCGACCACCTACAACGCCCACGTCCGCTTCCGCTCGACCGGCCCGGTGGCGTTCGAGAACACGCATCCGTTCGAGCAGGACGGGCGGCTGTTCGGCCACAACGGCGTGATCGACGGGCTGGCCGAGCTCGAGGAGCAGCTCGGCGACCACCTGCGCCTGGTCGGCGGCGACACCGACTCCGAGCGGCTGTTCGCGCTCATCACCAAGGAGATCGAGGCGGCCGGGGGCGACGTCGGCGCCGGCATCGAGGCCGCCCTGACGTGGGTCGTCGCCACCCTGCCCGTCTACTCGCTGAACTTCGTGCTCACGACGCCGGACGAGGTGTGGGCGCTGCGCTATCCGGAGCACAACCCGCTGCTCGTGCTGTGGCGCGGGGCCGGCGGGCCGAGCGGCGAACGGCAGCTCGACCACGCCTCGGTGGCCGGCACCGTCCGCGTGCGGGCGGGCGAGCTGTCCGAGCGGCCGGCGGTCGTGATCGCCAGCGAGCGCATGGACGAGGACCCGGGCTGGCGGTCGCTGTGGTCCGGCGAGCTGCTGCGCGTGGACGCCCGGCTGCGGATGGAGTCGAGGATCCTGCTGCCCGACCCGCCCGCGCACCCGCTCGACCTGGAAGTGCTGAGCGCCGAGGCGGCGGCGTCGCAGGCGCAACCCTAGGCCGTACCATCACGCGGTGAAGCGCAGCGACCAGAACGGCAGGCACATCGGGGTGGTGATCGGCGCCCTGATGCTGGTGATGCTGCTGGCGTCGCTGGACCAGACGATCGTCTCGACCGCACTGCCGACGATCGTCGGCGACCTCGGCGGCCTGGAGCACATCTCGTGGGTGGTGACCGCCTACCTGCTGGCGATCACGGTCGTCACGCCGCTGTACGGCAAGCTCGGCGACCTCTACGGGCGCAAGGTCGTGCTGCAGGCCGCGCTGGTGCTGTTCCTGATCGGTTCGGCGCTCTGCGGGCTCGCGCAGGGGATGACCGAGCTGATCGCGTTCCGCGCGATCCAGGGCCTGGGCGGCGGCGGGCTGATGGTCAGCGCCCAGGCGGCGATCGGAGACGTCGTGTCACCGCGCGAGCGCGGCAAGTACAGCGGCTTCTTCGGCGCCGTCTTCGGCGTCTCGTCGGTGGCCGGGCCGCTGATCGGCGGCTTCTTCACGACCAACCTGTCGTGGCGCTGGATCTTCTACATCAACATTCCGCTCGGCGTCCTGGCGCTCGCCGCGCTGGCGGTCTCGCTGCCGAGCGCGGCCGAGCGCGTGCAGCACGCGGTCGACTACCTGGGCGCCGTGCTGCTGGCCGTCGGCCTCAGCGGCATCGTGCTGCTGACCACGCTCGGAGGCACGACCTACGCGTGGGGCTCGGTGGAGATCGTCGCACTCGGGCTGGCCGGCGTGGCCGGGATCGCGCTGTTCCTGGTGGCCGAGTCGCGCGCCGCCGAGCCGATCCTGCCGCTGCGCCTGTTCCGTAACAGCGTCTTCCGGACCACCAGCGTGATCGGCTTCGTGATCGGCTTCGCGCTGTTCGGCGCGCTCACCTATCTGCCGCTCTTCCAGCAGGTCGTCCGCGGCTTCTCACCGACCGAGTCCGGGCTGCAGCTGATCCCCGTCATGGCCGGCGTGCTGATCGGATCGATCGGCTCGGGACAGGTGATCAGCGCCACCGGCCGTTACAAGGCCTTCCCGATCGCCGGCACGGCGCTCGCCACGGTCGGGATGCTGCTGCTGTCGCGCCTCGATGCCGGGACGTCGACGCTCTATGCCAGCGCGGCGATGTTCGTGATGGGGCTCGGGCTCGGGCTGGTGATGCAGGTGCTCGTGCTCGCCGTGCAGAACGCCGTCGACTACAAGGAGCTCGGGGTCGCCACCTCGGGCGCGACGCTGTTCCGGTCGATGGGCGGCTCGCTGGGGACGGCCGTGCTCGGCGCCATCTTCACCAATCGCCTGACGAACGAGCTCGCGGGATCGCCGGCCGCGAAGGTGGTGTCGGGCTCGATCCAGCCGAGCGCGCTCCAGCGGTTGCCCGCCTCGCTGCGCCACGACTATCTCACCGCCTTCACCGACGCGCTGTCGACCGTCTTCCTCGTGGCAGCGGCGATCGTCGGGATCGCCTTCCTGCTCTCGTGGATGATCGAGGAGCGCCCGCTCCGCCAGACCGTCGAGACCGCCGGCGTCGGCGAGGCGTTCGCCCAACCCACGAGCGGCGACTCGCTGAGCGAGCTGACGCGCGAGCTCGCGCGGCTGGTCGGCCGGGAGCGCACGCGCGCCTTCATCCAGCGCACCGTCGATGCGTCCGGCGTCGACCTGCCGCCCGGTGCCGCGTGGCTGCTCGTGCAGGGCAAGGAACGCGGCGGACTGCACGAGC
>JAXDHL010000276.1:0-6298 GCA_034664525.1 Solirubrobacteraceae bacterium | reverse complement strand
CGGGGCTATGGGTGCAGGCGCTCGCCGCGGGCGAGCATCGCCACGAACGTCGCGATCCGCTTCTCCCGCGTGGCCGGCCGCTTGGCGTCGCCCACCCGGTAGAGGATCGCGTAGCGGTTGCGCGAGTCCAGGCCCGCGAACGCCTCCGCGGCGGCAGGCTGGGCGTCCAGCGCGGCCCGCAGGTCGTCCGGCACGGCGGCGGTCGACTGCGCGTCGTAGGCGGCCTCCCACCGGCCGTCGGCCTGCGCGCGCTCGACCTCGGCGATCCCGGCCTCGGTCATCAGCCCGGCGTCGATCAGCGCGGCGACCTTCTCGCGGTTGACCTTCGACCACCTGGAGCGCTTGCGGCGCGGCGTGAAGCGCTGGCGGAAGTAGCCGGGGTCGGGGTCCCGGTCGCGCTGACCATCGATCCAGCCGAAGCACAACGCGCACTCGACGCCCTGCGCCCAGTCGATCGACGGGATGCCCGTCGCCTTCTTGGCCATCCGCACCCAGATGCCGTCGCAGGTCGTCCCGTGCTCGGCCAGCCACGCACGAAACGCCTCCGGGTCGGCGAACTCGAGCGTCTGCTCGCTCAGGACCCCACCTCGCCGGAGGCGGCCGCCCGCAGCGCGTCGCGCAGGGCGCCCGGCCGCTCGACGCCGAGGCAGACCGTGAGCCGCGCGGCGGCTCCGGAGTCGTGGCGGACCTCCATCCGCCCGAGCCGCGCGAACAGCGCCAGCATCGCTCGGTTGTCGGTCAGCAGCGAGGCCGAGAAGGCCGTCACGCCGACCTCGGTCGCCCGCTCGGCCAATCGCTCGAGCAGCACGCCTCCGAGCCCCCGCCCCTGCCACGCGTCGACGACCGCCACGGCCGCCTCCGCGACCTCGCCACCGGGCCGCTCGCGGACGAAGCGTGCGACGCCCACCCCGTGCCCGGTCGCCGGGTCCAGGGCCCCGATCGCCTCGTGATCGGCGTGGTCGATGTCGGTGAAGTAGGCCAACTCCCGCGGCGTGAGGCGCTTCTTCGTCCCCATGAAGCGCTGGTAGCGCGAGACCTCGCCGAAGTGCGCGAAGCCGTCCAGCAGCAGCGGCTTGTCCTCCGGCTCGACCGGCCGCACGATCACCTCCGAGCGGTCGCGCAGGCGCACCCGCGAGCCGCGGGCGGCGCCGGTCGCGACCGTCGGCGCGGCCGCCGCCGCGATCCCTCGCAGGTAGGCCGCCACGCGCTCGCGCGCCTCCTCCTCGGTGTCGTGCTCGGAGACGGGCGCGTCGGTGCCGTGGAGCATCACGCGCCAGGATCCCTTCTGCGCCTGCTCCACGTAGAAGCGCATGGCGTCAGCCTAGGCAGCGAGGCCGCGGAGCCGAGCGGCGCACGACGCGCTCGTCGGTCAGCCGGATACGGGCGACCACGCGGCGGCCGTGGCGCGTGAACGTCCGGTACACGATCCAGTCCGTGTCGCCGCGCAGCACCGGGTTCCGGTGGCAGCGCAGGACCAGCTTCAGGCGCGGGGCCGGCGGGCTTGCCGGCTGCGTCGGCGGCGCGACGTCGCGGACGCCGACGAGCCCTCCGAGCGTCCCGACGTACGCGGTCCCGTCCGCGCCGATCGTCACCGGGGCGTAGTTGTTGTTGAAGCCGAGCCCGGCGCCGACCTGCGTCTTGTAGACGGTCTTGCCCGTGCGGAAATCGAGCGCCGTGAAGTACCACGGGTCGCCGGTGAAGCCGGCGGGCTTGGTGTACGTGTAGACCAGCCCGTTCGGGACCGACAGCTTCGGGACCACGCTTGGCGCGATCTCGTCGGAGTGCCAGACCTTCCGGCAGGACTTGAGATCCCTGGCGACATCCACGCGTTCCAGCCCGGGCGTCGACGTCTTGCCGCCCTCGGTGGCGGCCGGCCCCGAGTAGCCGTAGTTGTTCTCGACCACGAACGAGCGGCCGGCGGCGATCAGCGACTGGTCGGTGTCGCTCGCCCCCTTCTCGAACACCGGCTGCTTGCAGACCTGGCGCCCCGAGCGCGTGAACACCACGACGTTCATCGGGTCGGCGTTGTCGGTGATGGCGACGAGTTTGCGCGCGCTCAAGGTGGGCGTGGTGCCGCTGCCGGCCTGGGTCTGTCCCGGCTTCTGCACCCCTGTGTTGTCGTACGGGACGCGCCACGCCCGCTGCGGGACGCCGTCGTCGGCGGCGCTGTAGCGGTACAGCGCCCCGTCGGTGACGACGTAGACGCCGCCGGTCTCGCTGACCGCGAACGAGTTGCCGATCGGCTCGAGCTGGACGGCGTGAGTCTCGCCTGTCGTGCGGTTGACGGTGCCGAGCAGCCCGCTGCGCGACGCGAACCACAGCCGTCCGGCCCAGTCGGGCAGGGCGGAGACGATCGAATCGCCATCCTTAACCGTCGACTCGAGGCTTAGATCCTTCTCGAGTGTGAGGTCCGACGCGCCGACGTGAACGACGTAGATGTGCCGGTTGCCGGTCGGGATAACCGCCCGGTCATGGGCGTCGAGGTAGAAGTAGCCACCGCCCCCGAACGAGGAGAACGGCGTGCTGCTCATCGGCCGCGGCGGCAGGTCCATCGACGCGATCGTGTCGAGCGTCTTCGGGTCGAGCACCTCGAGCACCGGCTTGTCGAGCCCGACGCAGACGGTGACGATCCGGCCGCGCGAGTCGAACGTCACCGACGCGCACTCGCGCATGAAGTACGTCGAGAAGGTCTGCGGGTCCTTGCCGAGCGGGCCGGCGCGGTGCGACGCGTCGGTCTGCCAGCCGTCCTCGTGCAGGTTCGAGTCGCCGTTCGGGGCCATCGCCGGATGGCGTGGGCTGGGCGGGGAGTGGACGACCTTCGGGGTGGCGGGCGCACCGGAGTACGCCGGCGCGGACGCGTCGGGCATCCCAGGGATGGGCATCGCCGCAGCGGCGGCGAGCAAGACGGGGAGGAGAGCCATCGGTCGGGCATCGTCGCATCAGCGCCGGCCCGGTGGCGCTACCTACCCGGTCAGGAGACGGTCCGCCTCGCGGCGAGCGCCAGCAGGACGGCGACGACCGCCAGCAGCACGAACAGGCCGAAGTTGGCCACGCCGACGATCGAGAGGACCAGGACGACGACGGCGGCGAGACCGACGCCGGCGGTCGCGAGCGTGAGGCGGTAGGCGCGCGCCTCCCGCTGACGGCGGGAGAGGCGGTTGGGGGGACGGCGCGACGGCGTGCTCATGGTGACCTCCACGGTACGCCATGCTGAGGGGGTGATCGACTTCTGCGAGGAACCGGCTTGAGCGAGCGCGTCGCCCTGGTGCTGGCCGGCGGCGGCGCCCGCGGCGCGTACGAGGCGGGCGCCCTGTCGGTCCTGCTGCCCGCGCTGGAGACGCGTGGGGAGCGGCCGGACATCGTGCTCGGGACGAGTGTCGGCGCCCTCAACGCCGCGTTCGTGGCGGCCACCGCGCACCGGCCGGCGGCCGAGGTCGCCGAGCAGGCGCGCGCCATCTGGGGCGGCATCGAGTACGACGACGTGCTCGAGCCGCTGGTCTCCCCCGGCTCGCTCGCCCGCCTGGCCGGCTATCTCGGCGAGACGTTCGGGGTCCCGCGTGCCCGCGCGTACAGCGTGCTCGACCCGTCCCCGCTCGCCAAGACGCTCCCGGAGAAGATCGACTTCAAGCAGCTGCGCCGCAACATCGACGACGGGGCGCTCGAGAGTGCCGCGGTCGTGGCGACGTCCGCCCGCACCGCTCGCTCGGTCGTGTTCCACCACGGCGGGACGCCGGACGCCGAGCACGACGACAAGCGCGGCATCGACTACGTCGCAGGCGTGATCCGGATGCAGCACGTCCTGGCCAGCGCGGCGATCCCGGCGCTGTTCGGCGCCGTCGAGCTGTACCCGAACGACTGGTACGCCGACGGCGGCACCCGGCTCAACACGCCGATCAAGCCCGCGCTGGCGCTCGGAGCCGATCGCGTGATCGTGGTCGCGCTGAACTCGCTCGCCCCCGCCGACTTCGCCGGCCGGCCGGACGTCCACACCGGCATCGGGTCGATCCTGCAGGCGCTGCTGACCGATCAGCTCGCCCAGGACGTCCGCACGCTGCAGACCGTCAACGAGCTCGTCGGCGACCGCGACGAGGTCGCCGGCCGCCGGCCGATCGGGCATCTCGTGGTCGCCCCCGAGCGCCCGGACGCCGTCGGCGCCCTGGCCCGGACGGTGTTCGCCGAGCACTACGCCGGGGCGGCCGGCGCGCTGCACCACCGCGACATCGCCACCCTCGGCCACGCGGTGGCGGGCGGGTCGGACGCGGCGCACGGGGAGCTGCTCTCCTACCTGTTCTTCGCGTCCGAGTTCACGCGCGCGCTGTTCGATCTCGGCGCCGCCGACGCCGAGCGCCGGCTTGCGTCCCCGCCGTTCTGGGCCTAACGCCCGCCGCTTCAGGCGCGCGCGACGGGGGTAGATCTCCCCTAACCGCTTCCCGCACGGAAGGTACCGCTCATGGCGTTCAAGACCCCGCAGGGCATCACGGAGGCCGGCATCACGACCGGCGTGACCAAGGCGGCGCTGCCGCCGGGGAAGCTGCTCGTCGGCTCCTTCCTCGCCGGGGCCTACATCGCGTTCGCCGGCATCGTCGCCATCTCGGTCTCCTCGGGGCTGAACCCGCAGACCTGGGGGACGCTGCCGGTCTTCTTCACCGGCATCGCCTTCGTGCTCGGCCTGGTGCTCGTCGTGATCGCGGGCTCCGAGCTACTGACCGGCAACATGGCGCTGCTGCCGCTGGCCGCCTTCAAGGGCCGGCTGTCGGTGGGCAAGGTCTTCGCCAACTTCGGCATCGTGGCGATCGGGAACCTGCTCGGCTCGCTGTTCGTCGCCTACTTCCTCGCGGTCAAGACCGGGGTGGTCACCGACACCCTGCCCAAGGAGCGGCTCGCCGCGATCGCGACCAAGAAGGGCATCGACGAGAACGCCTGGCAGATCTTCCTGCGCGGGGTCGGCTGCAACTGGCTCGTCTGCCTCGCCGTCTGGATGGCGATGGCGGCCGAGGACATCTCCGGCAAGGTGCTCGCGATCTTCTTCCCGATCATGGCCTTCGTCGCGATCGGCTTCGACCACGTCGTGGCCAACATGTTCTTCCTGCCGGCGGCGATCTTCGCCCACGCCGGCGACATCACCTGGGGCGACACGATCCACAACTGGATCTTCGCGTTCCTCGGCAACATGGTCGGCGCGGGCGTCTTCGTGGCCGGCGCGTACTACTACCTCTACGGGCGTGACGCAGCCGAGGCGGACCTCGCCCCGACCGGCCGCGAGCGGACGCCGGAGGGGCGCTTCCAGGGCGAGGGCGCACCGGTCGGCACCGCCCGAGACCCAGCGGCGCGGTAGCCGTCGGCCCACCTCATGTCATTGGTGCCCGCCACAGGGGGCCAATGACATGAGGTCCGGCAGCGAGCCCGTGCCGGCCACGATTGGTTCCAGCGGACCTACGTCCTTGGCGCACGTCGTGCGCTCGCAGTGATCGAACAGCAGGAGCGTGAGGCGGGGCGCGACGCGGCCGTCCCTGCGTAGCCTCCTCTCCGTGGCGCTTGGCATCGAGCACTTCCGCGGCGCGCTGCTCGGGCTGGCTGTCGGCGACGCCGTCGGGACGGCGGTCGAGTTCCAGCCGCCCGGATCGTTCCCGCCCGTCACCGACATGGTCGGCGGCGGGCCGTTCGGCCTGCCCCCCGGCGCGTGGACGGACGACACCTCGATGGCGCTGTGCCTCACCGAGTCGCTGATCGAGTGCCGAGGTTTCGACCCGGTCGACCAGTTGCGACGCTACGTCCGCTGGTACCGCGAGGGCTACTGGTCGAGCACGGGCACGTGCTTCGACATCGGCAACGCGACGCGGGCGGCGCTCGAGCGCTTCGAGCGGACCGGGGAGCCGTTTCCCGGCGACGCGGACCCGCATGCGGCGGGCAACGGTCCGCTCATGAAGCTCGCGCCGGTGGCGCTGGCGTTCGCCAACGACCCCGCGGCGGCGATCGCGCACGCCGGAGAGTCGGCGCGGACGACGCACGGCGCGCCGGAGGCGGTGGACGCCGCCCGCGCGTTCGCGGCGCTGCTGCTCGATACGCCGTACGAGCCGGCGCACCCGGGCGTCGCGGCCGCCGTCAGCTCGACCCGCGAGCCGCCCGAGGTGCGCGGGGGCGGCTACGTCGTCGAGGCGCTCGAGGCGGCGTTGTGGGCGTACCGGTCGACGAGCAGCCTCGAGGACGCGATCCTCGCCGCGGTCAATCTCGGCGATGACGCCGACACCACCGCCGCCATCTGCGGCCAGCTCGCGGGCATCCGCTACGGCGTCGACGC
>JAXDHL010000275.1:0-4746 GCA_034664525.1 Solirubrobacteraceae bacterium | reverse complement strand
GAGCAGGATCGCCCCGCGCCGGGCGCGTCCGGCGGTCACCAGCGGCGCGCCGAGCGCCAGCAGGACCAGCAGGAGCATCGGCAGGCCGGTGATCCGCGTCGACCGCTCCCAGGAGCGGATGAACGTCGCGCGGCCGTGGTGAGCCTTGGCGGGCGGCTGCGGCCCGAAGCCCGTCGCCAGCTTCTCGCCGACCGGCTCCTGCATGAGGTCGATCATGCACTGCGGCTCGCAGCCCTCGCCCGTGTTGCCGATCGCCGGGTCCGGGTTGAACGGGAACGAGGGATCGATCACCCGCACCAGGTCGCGCCCGACCGCCCGCGCGTACGCCTTCGGCTGTCCGAGGATCGCCGCGCGGCTGAAGGCGGCGACCTTCGCCAGGTCGGGGACCGGGATGGCCGCGCCGGCCACGCCGAAGCGCTTGACCAGCGGCGAGACGGTGACGTCGAAGGTCCAGACGTCGTGGCCCGGGCGGGTGCGGGCGTCGGTGGCCGGACACAGCGCGCGCGTGCCGGCCGGCGGGTCGAACGCACGGCAGTCGGCGAACGGTGCGACCCGCCCGTAGGTCTGGTACGCCTCGTTGCGGGCGAACGAGTACGAGCCCAGTTGGGCGTGCGCGGCGAGCAGCGTGGCGACGATCACCGCGGCGCCGGTGACGAGCGCGGGGAGGCCGGCGGCGGCGCGACGGCCGCGGGCGCCGCCGGCCGCCCAGGCCAGCCACAGCGCGAGCAGGGGGACGATCGGCACCGCGACGGTGCGCGTGATCGCCGCCCACCCGAGCAGCAGGCCGGCGGCGGCGCTGAGGTTGCCGACCGCCCACGTCCGCCTGCCGTCCGCCGCCCGGGACGCGAGCCACAGCGCTGCCGCGAACAGGAAGGTGAAGACCGTCTCGGCCATGATCGCGTTCTCGAGGAAGATCAGCGCCCCGGAGAACGCGAGCGCACCGGCGGGCAGCAGCGCCCAGCGCGGCGAGGCGCCGAGCCGCACGACGGCCGAGTAGATGAGCGGCACCGCCGCCAGGCCGAGCAGGTGCTGCACGGCGGTCACGAACGCCAGGTTGTCGGAGACGCCGCGGATCAGGCGCAGCGCGACCGGATACCCCGGCGAGCGCAGGGCCGCCGTGAACAGGCCTTTCCCGTGGTTGGAGTTCACGAGGTAGCCGCCCGAGTCCGAGAAGCCGAGGAACGCCGGCCGCCACTCGAGCCACAGCAGGAGCCGCAGCAGGAATCCCAGCATCAGCATGACCGCCAGGACGCGCTGCTCGGGGCAGAGCGCGCGCAGCCGGGCCGCCGGGCGCGCGCGCGGGTATGCCGTCCGGGCAGGCATCGGCGCAGCAGCGTAGTGGCGGTCGATCCACCCGCTACCCTTGCCGCCGGTCCCTTTCAGCGCGACTTTTCCGTCCGTCGCGCGTTGGGCACCAGCACAGGGGAAGCTGATGAGCACGATCGAGCAGCAGTCCGTCCGTGGCGACCAAGGCCATCCCGCGCCGACACCCAAGGTCTCGGTCGTCATCCCCTGCCTCAACGAGGCGGAGAACATCGAGGCTTGCGTCACCCGTGCCTGGGACGCGATGCGCGGGGCGGGGATCGACGGCGAGGTCGTGGTCTCCGACAACAACTCGACGGACGGCTCGGGCGAGATCGCGACGGCCGCCGGCGCCCGGGTCGTGCACGAGCCGCGCCCCGGCTACGGCTCCGCCTACCTGGCCGGCTTCGCCGCCGCCCGCGGCGCCTACATCGTCATGGCGGACGCCGACCTGACCTACGACTTCGCCGAGATCCCGCGCTTCGTCGCCGAGCTCGACAACGGCGCCCAGCTCGTCATGGGCGACCGGATGGGCAACATCCACCCGGGCGCCATGCCCTGGCTGCACCGCTACGTCGGCAACCCGATCCTGACGGGCATCCTCAACGTCTTCTTCAAGACCGGGGTGTCGGACGCGCATTGCGGTATGCGCGGCTTCCGGCGGGACATCCTGCCGATCCTGGACCTGCGCACGACGGGCATGGAGTTCGCATCGGAGATGGTCATCCGCGCCTCCAAGGAGAAGCTGCGGATCGCCGAGTTCCCGATCGAGTACCACCCGCGGGGTGGCGAGTCCAAGCTCTCGAGCTTCCGCGACGGCTGGCGCCACCTGCGCTTCCTGCTCGTCCACAGCCCGACGTATCTGTTCATGCTGCCGGGCGCGATCATGACCGCGCTGGGCGCGCTGATCGCCCTGCTGGTCATCGCGCAGATCAACATCCTCGGCCGCGAGTGGAACCTCCACACGATGGTCGCCGGCGCGCTGCTGATGATCGTCGGCACCCAGGTCGTCGCCCTCGGCCTGGCGGCACACGCCTACGGCACGTACTTCATGGCCGAGAAGGATCCCTGGTTCGACCGCATGCGGGGCCGCTTCCGGCTCGAGCACGGGCTGTTGCTCGGTGGGGTGATCATCGGCGCCGGCGTGATCGCCGCGGCCGTGATCGCGATCACCTGGATCGATCGTGGTTTCGGCCAGCTCTCCGAGGAGCGCCTGGCCATCCTGGCGGCGACGCTGATCATCGTCGGCATCCAGGTCTTCTTCTCGTCGTTCCTGCTCAGCATCCTCGGTCTGCGGCGCAACAGCTGACCGGCCCGTGATCGCGGCCTGGCTGCTGTTCCCGCTGATCCTCGGGGTGCTCGCCCTCGGCGTGGGCGGCCTCGTGGAGCGCGCCTCGGGCAGCGAGCTGCCGGTGCCGCTGCTGTTCGGGCTCGGGTTCGCCGGGCTCGTCTGCATCACCCAGCTGGTCACGCTGCCGGGCTCGACGGCGCCCGCGGCGCCGTACGTCGTCGTCGTGGTGGCGCTGGCCGGGCTCGTGCTGAGCTTCAAGCGGCTGCGGGCCGCACGCTTCGACGGCTGGGCGGCGGCCGCCGCGCTTGCCACGTTCGTGGCCTTCGGCGCGCCGGCGATCCTGACCGGCGAGCCGACGTTCCTCGGCTACCAGAACCTCGGCGACGCGTCGATCCACTTCGAGCTCGTGGACCGCTGGATGGCGCACGGGCCGTCGGTCGCCGGGCTCGACCCGTCGAGCTACCGCGAGAGCGTCAACGGCTACCTGGTGACCGCCTACCCGACCGGTGCCCACACCGTCCTCGGGGTCGTGCGCGCGCTGTCCGGCATCGACGTCGCGTGGGCGTTCCAGCCGTTCTTGACCACGATGGCGGCGTTCGCGGCGCTCGGGCTCTACGTGCTGGCCGGCTCGATGACGGCGCGGCGCTGGCTCGCCGCCGGGATGGCCGCCGTCGCGATACAGGCGGCGCTCGTGTACGCGTACGCCGTCGACGAGCAGGGGATCAAGGAGCTGGCCACGCTGCTCTCGATCGTCACGCTCGTCGGCCTCACCGGGCCGCTGCTGCGTGAGCGACCGCGCCCGCGCGTTGTGCTGCCCGCCGCGGTGGCCGCCGCCGGCGCGCTCGGGGTCATCAGCGCCGCCTCCGTCCCGTGGATCGGCGCTCTTCTGCTCGTCGCGCTGATCGCTGTGGTGCTGCGCCACCGGCGCGGGGGCCTGCGCCCGGTCGCGATCGAGGTCGTGGCGTTCGCGTTCGCGGGCTTCGTGCTCGCGCTGCCCGCGCTGGACCGGATGACCAGCTTCGTCAGCACCGCCAAGAGCGCGCTGACCGGAGCGCAGGAGTTCGGCAACCTCAACGGGCGCCCGCTCGAGTTCGTCCAGACGCTGGGGATCTGGCCGGCGCCGGACTTCCGCATGGCGGTGCCGGCCGGCCGGGCGGGCGCGTACGTCCTGATCGGCGCCGCCGGGCTGGCGATCGTGCTCGGCCTGATCGCCGCGATCCGGCGCCGCGCGTGGCCGCTGGTCCTGTTCGCCGGGCTGTCGGTGGTGGCGTTCGTGGCGGTCGCCGGCCGGGCCTCGCCGTGGGCGTACTCGAAGACGCTGATGCTGCTGTCGCCGGCGCTGCTGTTGCTGGCCACCGCCGCGGTCGCCGGCTGGTGGGAGCATCGCCGCCGCGCCGAGGCGACCGTGCTCGCGCTCGCGCTCGTGATCGGCGTCGGCTGGACGAACGCGCAGGCCTACCACGGCATCGACGCCGCGCCGCACGCACGGCTGGCCGAGCTCGCGAGCATCGGTGAGCGCTACGCCGGCCGCGGGCCGTCGGCCTACTTCGAGTTCGAGGAGTTCGCCAAGCACTTCCTGCGCCAGACCGACCCGACCGGGGTGGTGGAGCCGCTGCGGCCGCCGGAGCCCGTCGCGGACCCGCGCGGCAACGGCCCGCGGTTCGGCTACTCGTCGCAGCCCGACGACTGGGACGCGCGGTCGCTGAACGACCACGAGAAGCTGCTCGTGGTGCGCCAGGGGCCGACCGTGAGCCGGCCCCCGACCGGCTGGCGGCGGGACTTCCACGGCCGCTACTACGACGTCTGGGTCCGCGACCCGTCGCAGCCGAAGGTGCTCGAGCACCTGCCGCTGGGCGGCCGCCTCGATGCCGCCGGCGACGTGCCGTGCGGCGATGCGCAACGGCTGGCGCAGGTCGCGCGCCGCGCCGGCGGCAGGCTGGCCTGGGTGCCGCGGCGGCCGGTCGTCGCGGCCGAGCTCACACGCGCGCCGGCGCCGGCCCACTGGGGTGTCGACGGCGGCGACCCGGAGACCTGGCGCCCGCTCGGCCAGGGCCGCGTGATCACCACCGTGCGGGTGCCGGCCGGCCGCTTCTCGGTCTGGCTCGAGGCCTCGGTCGGTCGCGCGGCGACCGTCTACGTCGACAACCGCCGGG
>JAXDHL010000274.1:0-5919 GCA_034664525.1 Solirubrobacteraceae bacterium | reverse complement strand
TAGGCGTCACCCTCCTCGATGAACGCCATGTGGGCGCTGTCCTCGAAGATCGCGAGCGCGGCGCCCGGGATCCCCGCGGCGATCGCCTCTGCCGCCTCGGGGGTGGTCAGCCGGTCGTGCCGGCCGGCCAGCACGAGCACGGGATGGCGGACCTCGCCGAGCCGGTCCTCGAGGTCATAGCCGAAGCCCGCGGCGGCGGCGCGCAGCACGTCCGGGCTCATCCGGCCGTGCTCGAGGTCCTCCAGCGCGGCCTCGATGCGTGGGTCCTCGGGGTTGGCGAAATGGAACGGGAGCTGGTCGCGCAGGATGTCCATCACGTCGTCCTCGGTCTCGCACTCGGCCTCGCGCTCGAACGACGCGATCACCCGGGCGCGCAGCTCCTCGTCGTCGATCCGATGCAGGGCCGCCTCGACACCCTCGAGCCAGCGCTCGGATGAGACCCCGGAGGACACGATCGTGGCCGCGGGCGGGAGGCGGTGCTCGACCGCGTGCTGCAGCGCCACGAACGCGCCGAAGGAGTGGCCGAGGACGGCGTAGGCCTCGAGCTCCAGGGCGGCGGCCAGCGCGTCCACGTCGGCGGCCATCTGCGCGATGGTCCAGCTCTCCCGCGGCGGGTCGCGATCGGAGCGCCCCTGCGCCCGCTGGTCGACGAGGATCACGTTGAACTCGTCCCCGAGCTCGTCGAGGTGGTCGCCGAACTCGGTGTGGTCGAGCCCGGGGCCGCCGTGCAGGACGATCAGGCCCGGCGCGCCCGGCGTCCCCCGCTCGACCACGTGGAGGCGGGTGTCGCCGACGTCGACGAGCCGGCCCTCGCTCACTAGAGGATTCCGATCTCCGAGTTGTCGCCGACCATGAAGCGGTACGCGCGCGGCTGGCGCACCCCGCGCGAGATGCGGACGTCCTTGCCCAGCAGCGAGGACTCCATGCGGCCGTCGAGGTGCTGCACGGAGGAGCCCTCGAGCATGATCGAGTGCTCGACCTCGGCAAACTCGACCAGGCAGCCCGGGCCGACCGCGGTGTACGGGCCGATGTAGGAGTCCCGCACGACGGCGTTCGCGCCGATGATCGCCGGGCCGCGGACGGTCGAGCGCTCGAGCACCGCCCCCGGCTCCACCACCACGCGGCCGTCGACCTGGGAGTCCACGAGCTCGCCCTCCACGCGGCGCTCGAACGTCTCCAGGATCAGCCGGTTGGCCTCGAGCATGTCGTCCAGGCGGCCGGTGTCCTTCCACCAGCCGCGCACGACGTGGGACTCGACCGTGCGGCCGTCGTCGACCAGCCACTGGATCGCGTCCGTGATCTCGAGCTCGCCGCGCGGCGACGGCACGATCGCCCTGGCGGCGGTGTGGATCATCGGCGTGAACATGTAGACGCCGACGAGCGCGAGGTCGCTCGGTGGGTGCTTGGGCTTCTCGACCAGCCGCTGGACGCGGCCGTCGCCATTGAGCTGGGCGACGCCGTAGTTCTCGGGGTCGGGCACGGACGTGAGCAGGATCAGCGTCTCGGGCTTGTTGGTCCGGAACTGGGCCACCAGCTCGGTCATGCCGCCCTGCAGCAGGTTGTCGCCCAGGTACATGACGAACGAGGCCTCGCCGAGGAACGGCTCGGCGGTCAGGACCGCATGCGCGAGCCCGGCGGGCTCGTCCTGGACGATGTAGGTGATGTCGACGCCGAACCGTGAGCCGTCGCCGGCTGCGTGGCGGATCTCGTCACCGGTCTCGGGCGCGATGATGATGCCGATGTCGCGGATGCCGGCCGCCGCCATCGCCTCGATGCCGAAGAACAGCACCGGCTTGTTGGCGACGGGCACCAACTGCTTCGCCGACGTGTAGGTGATCGGGCGCAGCCGCGTGCCGCGACCGCCCGAGAGGATCAGGCCCTTGAGGTCTGCCATGAGCAGCGGGAGGCTATCCGCCGCCGTCGTCGAGCGGGAGCGTGAGCACGTAGCGAGCCGCGCCGTTCGGTCCCGGGTCGGTCCGCACGTCGCCGCCGTGGATGAGCGCGAGCTCGCGGGTGACGTGCAGCCCGATGCCCGCGGCGCCGCCCTCCTCGAAGCCGGCGAGCGTTCCCGGACCCGTCCCCTCGACGGTGATCTCCACCCGCCCGGCGGCGGCGGTCGCCGTCAGGGTCAGCTCGGCTTGCCCGGAGGTCGAGCGCAGCAGCGCGACGGCCAGGGCGAGGATCATCTGGTGGACGCGGTCCGGATCGGCGCGCACCGCCAGGGTGTCCGGTGCGCGCACGCGCATCGTGGCCGCGACGGACAGCGCGAAGGCGATGTCCTCCAGGACGGGGCCCACGCTCGCCGGTCCCGACCCGAGCGCCAGGCCGCGGTCGGTCTTCAGGCGCGTGTAGTCGACGAACTGGCGCACGAGCTGGCGCAGTTGCACGAGCTCGCGCCGCATGGCGCCGTGGATCTGCTCGCGCCGCTCGTCGTCGAGGCGCCGGCCCGGAGCCATGCGGTCGGTCAGGCCGATCAGGATGCCCAGCGGCGTCACCATCTCGTGCGAGGCGGAGGCGATGAGCTCCTGGCGCTCGCGGGCGGCGTCGGCGAGCGCGAGCGCGCTGGTCAGCCGCGACGCGCGTTCGCGCGAGTAGGACAGCAGCAGCCCGGCGGGCGGCACGAGCAACAGGAACGCGTAGTCCCAGCTCAGCGAGGCGAAGGCGGCGAGCAGGCCCAGCGGGGACAGCAGGGCGTCCACCGCCTGCACCCAGCCGAGGACGTGGAGCTGGACCCGCGGCGCGATCCCGCGGCCGAAGCCCTCGCGCAGCTCGGACGCCACCGCGTCGAACACGAACTGCGCGAGCAGGGCGAGGACGTAGGCCGGCCAGTGGCTCCATTCCGGCGTCTGGGCGTCGAGCGCGACGAGCGTGAGCGCGGGGCCGATCGCGAACCAGGAGTTCGGCAGCACCAGCAGCAGCCGGTCGGGATGCGTCCGGCCGTCGCGCAGCTCGCTGAGCTTGCCGAGCAGCCATCCGCCGGCGACCAGCAGCGGGACCCACGGGGTCGGCAGCAGCAGGAGCATCGGGACGAACGCCAGCTGGGTCGGGACCGAGTACCCGGCGCCGACCTCGAACAGGACGCGCGTCGAGAGCGCGAACAGCAGCGTGAGGACCACCGCGGGGCCGACCCGCCAGGGGGTGTCGGCATCGGCCAGCAGCGCCAGGGCCAGCGCCGCGGCGAGGAACGCGGCGCCGATCGCCGCCTCCGTGATCCGCCGCCGGCGGTCCATCGGCACCGCGACCCGGCGGCTGCGACGCACGAGCTCGTTGACCTGCTGGTCTTCGGCCTCGTCGAGCGCCACCGCGCGAGCCTATTCTCCGGCTCGGCGGCCTCCGGGCGATCCGGCTGACCGATCTCCGCGCTGGTGGACGATTGTTCGACTGCGGCGATCGGGTCTATGACCGATAACACCGTGGAGCGTGGAGGCGCCCCGGCCCACGGAAGGCACATCGACATGGTTGCTCGGAAGGCACGAATCGCCGTTCTCGCCATCGCCGTCACGGCGGCGGTGTCTGCGCTGGGCGCCGGGCCGGCCGGCGCCGGCGTGCTGGTCGCCTCGGCCGGTGACTGCACCTCGCCCGACAGCTCCGAGGTGTTCGCGCCGTGGATGGACCCCGCCTCGTACTTCCTCGCGCCGGACGGCGGGTTCGAGAGCGGCGCGGCCGGATGGGCGCTCGACGGCGCGTCGGTCGCGGCCGCCAACTCGAGCTACCAGGTGAGCGGCAGCGGCACCCAGGCGCTCGCGCTGCCGAGCGGGTCCGACGCGACGACGCCCACGATCTGCGTCGGGCTCGAGCATCCGACCATCCGCTTCTTCGCCCGCCGGACCTCCGGCGGCTCGCTGTCCTCCCTGCGCGTCGACGCGCTGATCGAGGACAACCTCGGTGCGATCTCGACGGTCCCCGTGGGGGTGACGGGCGCCTCCGGCGCGTGGCAGCCAGGCCCGCAGATGGTCGTGGCCGCCAGCCTGCTGCCGCTGCTGCCCGGCGATCACACGCCGGTCGCGTTCAGGTTCACGGCCCAGGGCGGCAGCTATCTGGTCGACGACGTGTACGTCGACCCGTACGCCGGCCGCTGATCGCGGCTTACACTCCGAGTCTTGGTCGAGCGCCCGATGATCCTGCTCGTCGATGATCAGGCCGACGTCCGGTTCATGCTCTCGCTCTTCCTCGAGGACGAGGGCGTCGACTTCGACGAGGCGTCGTCCGGGGAGGAGGCTCTCGAGCGCACGGACGCGCATCCGTACGACCTGATCCTGCTCGACCAGCGCATGCCGCCCGGCCTGAGCGGGATCGAGGTCGCGGAGCGGATGCGCGACGACGGGCGCAACACGCCGATCGTGCTGTACTCGGCCTACCTGGACCCGGTGGTCGAGGAGCGTGCGCACCGGCTCGGGCTGCGCACGGTGGACAAGGGCGAGCCGGACCGCCTGATGGAGGCGATCCGGCTGGAGCTCGCCGTCTAGCCCCGGGCGCCGTCGAGGGCGGCCACGCGTGCCTCGGCCTCCGCCGTGGCCGGGCGGAAGCCGGTGACCGCGGGGAGAAAGTCGCGGCGGCGCAGGACGTAGAGCTGGAGGTCGCCGCCGTAGGCCGCCGCGGTCGCGGTGCGCTTGGTCGGCCGCAGGAGCGCGATCTCGCCGAAGCCCTGGCCCGGCCCGAGCGTCCGGATCTTGCGCCTGTGCCTGGAGACCCTGACCCGGCCGCCGGTGATCACGAAGTAGGCCTCCGCCGCCTCGCCCTCGCGCACCACCGTCGCGCCCGCCGGAACCGTCCGGGCGACGGCGTGGTTGGCCAGCCACTCGATCGCGGGGACGGGAAGCGGGCGCAGCAGGGGCACGGCGCGCAGCGCGCGCACGACGTCCTCACGGGCGACCATCGTCCGGTCGATGCGCGCCAGCCCCGGCCAGACGAGCAGGATCAGGCTCGGGCAGACAAGGCCGACGGCGACGAGCGCGCCGCGCACGCCGAACGCGTCGACGGCGAGTGGGGCGAGCAGCGAACCGAGCGCCACGCTCACGCAGGCGAGGCTCTCGAACACGCCGAAGAAGCGGGCCTGCAGCTCGTCGGGGACCAGCCGCACCGGCAGCGTGAACAGGCCGACGTCGACCAGCGCGCTGCCCACGCCGGCGGCGGTCAGGAAGAGGAGCGCCGGCAGGAGCGAGGGCAGCGCGGCACAGAGCAGCAGCGGCACGCCCCACAGCGCGACGCCGACGCCTTCCCAGCGGGCGAGATTGCGGGCGTCGGCGAGCAGTCCGGCCCCCAGCGAGCCGGCCACCGCGCCGGCGCCGATGGCGGCGGTGAGCCAGCCGACCGCCGCCGCGCCGTCGCCCAGCTGGTCGATCGCGAGCACCACGAGCAGGACGCCGACGCAGCCGCGGGTGAAGGTCTGCGCGAGCGCGATCGCGGCCACCAGCCGCGCGTCGGAGCTGCGGGCCATGACCGCGAAGCCGGCGGCGGCCTCGCGCAGCAGGTTGTGCCGGACGACCGCGAGGCGCGGCGCCGGCTCGTAGACGACCCGCGAGATCAGAAACGCTGACGCGGCCGAAGCCACGGCGACGATGGCGAAGACGGCGGCGGGCGAGGCGACCGCCAGCACGACGGCGGCGACCAGCGGGCCGATAAGCGTGCCGGCCGAGTCGATCGGCCCGCGCACCACGGTCGTCGCGGTGAGCTCCTGCGGGGATCGCGACAGCGCGGGCAGCAGCGCCTTGTGCGCCGGCCGCACGACGGTGAACGCGGCGGTGGCGACAACGGCGAGCGCGTAGATCACCGGGGCCGGCGCGCCGAGGGCCGCGGCGAGGGCGGCAGCCGCGGTCGCAACCGCGCGCAGCCCCCCGGCGCCGATCAGGATCCGGTCGCGCGGCAGGCGGTCGGCGAGCGCGGTCGCGACCGGGGTGAGCACGGCGCCCGGCGCGATCC
>JAXDHL010000273.1:0-6097 GCA_034664525.1 Solirubrobacteraceae bacterium | reverse complement strand
CGCTGCGACGCCTCGAGCTTCGGGTCGCCGTTCATCACGCGCTGCTCCCAGGTGACCTGGTTGAGGTCGGCGTTGTTGAGCAGGCACACCACGAAGACCTGGTTGCTCCAGCGCTCGTGATAGCGCGCGACGTCGATCAGGCTGTTGATGCCGATCATCTGCATCGCGCCGTCGCCGATCGCCGCGATCACCGGCCGGTCCGGGAACGCGAACTTCGCCGCGATGCCGTACGGGATGGCGGGGCACATCGACGCCAGCGTGCCGGAGAGCGCGGTCTTCATCCCCTCGCGCACCCGCACGTTGCGGGCCCACCAGTTGGTGGCCGAGCCCGAGTCGGCGGTGAGGATCGCGCGGTCGGGGAGCCGCGCCGACAGCTCGTGGAAGACGAGCTGCGGGTTCAGCGGGTCGGCCGACTGGTGCGCGCGGTCGTCGAGGATCGACCACCACCGCTCGACGTCGCGCTCGATCCCTTCGACCCACGAGCGGTCCCGCTTGCGCTCGAGCAGCGGGATCAGCGCCCGCAGCGTCTCGCGCGCGTCGCCCACCAGCGGGACGTCGAGCGGGTAGCGCATCCCGATCAGGCGGCCGTCGATGTCGATCTGCACGGCGCGTGCCTGGCCGGGCTCGGGCAGCCACTCCGAGTAGGGGAAGTTGGTCCCCACCATCAGCAGCGTGTCGCAGCCCTCCATCATGTCGTCGGAGGGCTTCGTCCCCAGCAGGCCGATCGACCCCGTGACGTAGGGCAGGTCGTCCGGCAGCGCGGCCTTGCCGTTGAGCGCCTTGGCGACGCCGGAGCCGAGCAGCTCGGCGACCTGGCGGACCTCGGCCTCCGCCCCCAGCGCACCCTGGCCGATCAGCATCGCGACCTTCGATCCGGCGTTGAGGATCTCGGCGGCGCGCTGCAGCGTCGACGGCTCGGGGACGACGCGAGGCGCCGCGTAGCCGGGCGCGGTCTGGACGGCCCCATGCGCGCGCGGCGGCTCGGCGTACGCCTCCTCCTGCACGTCGTTGGGAACGATGATCGCGGTCGGGGAGCGCGTGGCGGTGGCGACGCGCATCGCCCGGTCGACCAGCAGCGAGGCCTGCTCGGGCGCCACCAGCATCTGGACGAACTCGCCCGCGACGTCCTTGTACAGGGACAGCAGGTCGACCTCCTGCTGGTAGTCCGCGCCCAGCGAGCTGCGGGCCTGCTGGCCGACGATCGCCACCACGGGCTGGTGGTCGAGCTTCGCGTCGTAGAGCCCGTTGAGCAGGTGGATCGCACCCGGGCCGGACGTCGCCATGCACACACCCACCTCACCGGTCAGCTTGGCATGCGCGCAGGCCTGGAACGAGGCGAGCTCCTCGTGGCGGACCTGCACGAACTCGAGCTCGTCGCCGACGGCGTGGAAGCCGCCGAGGATGCCGTTGATGCCGTCGCCCGGATAGCCGTAGACGCGCTTGACGTCCCACTCGATGAGGCGCCGCAGCAGGAACTCGCCGACGGTGATGGTCATGGTCATGCCTCGCTTGATCGCTGGTGGAAGGTGACGGCTGCGTTGACGAACGCCGCGTGGGTGAGCGCCTGCGGGAAGTTGCCCTGCGGTCGGCCGTCGGGCCACGCCTCCTCGTCGCGCAGGTCCGAGGTGCGGCGGTGCGACCGCCCCCGAGCGCCGCATGGTCGGCGAACGGGATGGACGGGGCCATGTCCGTTTCCTGTCCGCAGAGGCAGGCACCGGAAACCCCGGGGTGGTCGTCGAGAGACAATCGGCGCGTCCGGTCCCGGTCCGAGCGGGTAGCGCCACTGCGTGGCCCGCACGATCGTCATCACCGGCGCGTCGGCCGGCGTCGTCGCGGCAGCCCGGCGATGGCGCTGACGCACGCCGCCGGCGCCGTTGCCTGTCGTTTCCCCTGCCGTCGCGGCGGGCACCTTCCGACGTGTGACGGCTGCGGCGGTCATCGGCGCGGGGCGCGCGGTCACCGACACCCGGGGGACGTACGACAGCCTGGCGGCGCTCTACGTCCCCGTTGCCGCCGTGGTCTTCGGCCTCGTGCTGCTGGCGCTCGTCATCGTGGCGGTGCGCTTCCGGGCGGGTCGCGGCCACGCCCCCTCGCGCCGGAGCCACAGCCCGCGGCTCGAGATCGCCTACGCCGTGGTGCTCGGCCTGATCTCCGGCGTGCTCGTGTGGCGGTCCTACGTCGCGCTGTCGGACGCCGATCCGCTGCCGGCGCAGGCGGCCGGTGACCCGCACCCGTCGGCCCGCCCGCCGTCGCTCACGATCGCGATCGCCGCGTCGCGCTGGAACTGGCGCTTCACGTATCCGCGCGGCGTCGTGCAGACGGGCGACGGGCATACTCGCTATCCGGTGCTCGTCGTCCCGGACCGCGAGCCGGTGCGGTTCCGGCTGACGTCGCTGGACGTCATCCACGCGCTCTGGTTCCCGGCGCTGCGGGCCAAGTACGACGCGGTGCCCGGCCGTACGAACATCTTCGACCTCGCGTTCGGGCGCGGGCTCGACTACTCGACGGTCCGGTGCTCGGAGTTCTGCGGCGACTATCACGACCAGATGCGCGTGCGCGTCGACGTCCGCCCGCGGGCGGCGTTCGACGCGTGGCTGCGCAACCGGCAGGCGGCGGCCGGATGATCCGCGCGCTGTGGGGAGCCGATCACAAGGTCGTCGCGATCCGGACGATGCTGACCGCCGGTCTGTTCTTCGTGGGCGGCGGCGTGCTCGCGCTCGTGCTGCGCACCGAGCTCGCGCAGCCCGGGCTGCAGGTCGTCTCGCGCGCGGGCTATTCGGAGCTGTTCACGATGCACGGCTCGACGATGATCTTCCTCGTCGTCATCCCGCTGGCGCTCGCGATCTGCCTCTACCTCGTGCCGCTGCAGGTCGGGTCGGTGCGCGTCAGCGGCCCCCGCTGGGCGCACGCCGGGTCGTGGCTGATCGCGTTCGGCGGCATCGTGATGTGGCTCGGCTGGCTGACGCGCGAGGGGCCGGGCCGGGCCGGCTGGTACGCGTACGACCCGCTGTCGAGCAGCCCGTCGACGCCCGGCAGCGGCATGGACCTGTGGGTCTCCGGTGTGCTGCTCGCGACCGTCGGCGAGATCCTGATCGCGGCCTGCGTGCTGGCCACGCTGCTGCGCCGCCGCGCGCCCGGGATGACGCTGCTGCGCATCCCGCCGTTCAGCTGGACCGCGCTGGTGACGGCGCTGCTCGTGCTGTTCTCGTTCCCGTCGCTCGTGGTCGCGTTCGGGCTGCTCGAGGCCGAGCGCCACGGCGCCTCGGTGCTGGGCCCGATCAGCTACCAGCATTTGTTCTGGTTCTACGGCCACCCGGCGGTCTACGTGATGTTCTTCCCGTTCGTCGGCCTCGTCGCGGAGGCGGCGAGCACGCTCAGCGGCCGGCGCTTCTTCGGCTACCGCGCGTTCGTGCTGGCGCTGCTGGCGTTCACCGCGCTGTCGATGACCGCCTGGGCGCACCACATGTTCACCACCGGTGCGATCCCGGTGAAGCTGTTCTCGCTCACCTCGACCGCCCTGATCATCCCGGCCGGCGTCGAGTACTTCGACATCATCGGGACGCTGTGGCGGGGAGCGGTGCGCTTCGAGACGGCGATGCTGTTCGTGTTCGCGTTCCTGGTGCAGTTCCTGATCGGCGGCATCAGCGGCGTCTGGGTCGCCTCGCCGACGCTCGATGCCCACGCCCAGGACTCCTACGTCGTCGTCGCGCACTTCCACTACACGCTGTTCGCCGGCAGCCTGTTCGGCTTCTTCGCGGGCGTCTATCTGTACTGGCCGAAGCTGACCGGCCGGCGGCTGTCGGAGCGGCTGGGCCGGATCCACGCGGCGCTGCTCGTGGTGGGGACGAACCTGACCTTCCTGCCGCAGTTCGCGCTCGGGCAGGACGGGATGGCGCGGCGCCTCGCCGACTACCCGGCGTCGGCGGGCTGGGGAACGCTCAACCTGCTCTCGACGATCGGCGCCTACGTGATCGCCATGGCGATGCTCGTGTTCGCGGCAGCGGTCCTGAAGACGGCGCTGGAGCCACGCATCGCGGAACCGGACCCGTGGGGCGCGGGGATGTCGCTCGAGTGGGCGACGGCGTCGCCCCCGCCGCCGGAGAACTTCCCGCTGCCGCTGCCGCCCGTGCGCTCCTACGCGCCGCTGTACGACGCCCGCCACGAAGAGGTCACGGCGTGAGGACCGGCGTGCTCCCGCTGGCGGCCTGGGGCGCCGGGCTGATCGCCCTCGACCTGCTCGGCATCCTCGCCTTCGGGCTCGGCGCGCTGCCCGCCGGGCTGCTCGCGGGCGCCGGAGCCGGCTCGGTCGCGACCGCCGTCCTCGCCGCCGCCGCGGCGAGCGCGCGGGCGCCCGACACGCGCGCCGAGGTGCTGACGCTCGGCTCGGCGGCCACCCCGATCGCCTGCGCGGGCGTCGCGGTCGCCGTGTTCGGCGTGGCCGCCGGCGGCGAGGCGTTCACCTGGCCCGGGGTGGGGGTCGCCGTCGCCGGGCTCGTCGGCGTCGCGCACGAGCGCCACGCCGAGCGGCGCCTGGAGCGAGAGGCCCGCCGGTGACCGTCCGGCCCGCCGCCGCGCTGGGCGCGCTCGTCGCGATCGCCGCGACCGCGCTCGTCGGCGACCGGACCCTGCCCGCACACATGGTCCAGCACGCGCTGCTCGGGCTTGTCGCCGCTCCGCTGCTCGTGATCGCCGCGCCCGTGCGCTTCACGCTCCGGCACAGCGCGCGGCGCGTCCGCCGGGGGATCGCCCGGGCGCTCACCTCGCGGCCGGTGCGCCTGGCCGGGCACCCTGCCGGCGGGCTCACGCTGTTCACCGGCACGCTCGCCGTCGTGCACCTGCCCGCCGTCTACGACGCGGCGGAGCGCTCGGTGGGGCTGCACGCACTCGTCCACGGCGCGCTGTTCTGGTCGGCCGTCGCGCTGTGGGTGCCGCTGCTCGGCGCCGAGCCGGTCCCGCACCGCACCGGCGCGATCGCGCGCGTCGCGGTCGTCACCGTCGCGATGGCGGCGATGGGCGTGCTCGGCGCGGTGCTCGCCGCCGCACCCGCGCCGCTGTACGCCGCATACCCGGATCTCGCCGCCCAGCGCGAGGCGGGCGGCGTGATGTGGATCGGCGGGATGGCGGTCGTGCTGCCCGTGCTGCTCCTCGCCGCGTGGAGCGCGCTCGCCGCCGAGGAGCGCCGCCAGCGGACCCGGGAGGTCCGCGGATGAGAGCCCTCGCGCTGGCCCTGCTCGTGCTGCTGGCGCCCGCCTCCGCCGCCGCGGCGGCGACGTCCGGGCAGCGCGGCCGGGAGGCGTTCCAGGCCGGCTGCGCGTCCTGCCATGGCGCGCAGGGCGCCGGCGTGCGCGGCCGCGGGCCGAGCCTGCGCGGTGTCGGGCCGGCGGCCGTCGACTTCTACCTCCGGACGGGACGGATGCCGCTCGCCGATCCGGGCGTGCAGCCGGTGCGCGAGCGCCCGCGCTACGACGGCGCGCAGGTCCGCGACATCGAGGCGTACATCGCGTCGCTCGGTGGCCCGCCGGGACCGCCGATCCCGCAGGTGGACCCGGCGCGGGGTGACCTCAAGCTGGGCCGCCGGCTGTTCGCCGACTCGTGCTCGGGCTGTCATCAGACCTTCGCTCGCGGCGGCATCGCGCCCGGGCTCGTCGCGCCGCCGCTGACCGAGGCCACCGCGACGCAGATCGGCGAGGCGATCCGCGTCGGCCCGTACCTGATGCCGCAGTTCAGCCCCCGGCAACTGGACGCCCACGACGTCGACTCGATCGCGCGCTACGTGCTCTCCACCCGGCGCCACCCGGTCGACGCGGGCGGCTGGGCGATCGGCAACCTCGGCCCGATCCCGGAGGGGCTGATCGTCTGGTTCGTGGGCGCCGTGACGCTCGTGATCGTGGCCCGCATCATCGGGGAGCGTGCGGCGTGAAGCTGTGGAAGCTGCTCACCGGCTGGGCGGTGGCGAAGGGCGTCGTGCAGGCGGCCCGCGAGGGCGAGCCGCCCGACGACACCGACCCTCGCCGCTACGAGACGGGAGCGCCCGTCTGGGCCGAGCTCGCGACGGCGGTCCTGCTCGTGTGGACCGCCGTGTTCGCGCTGGCTTTCG
>JAXDHL010000272.1:0-5077 GCA_034664525.1 Solirubrobacteraceae bacterium | reverse complement strand
ACGTCGCCGAGGAGCAGGGCTCCGACCTGATCGTGGTCGGCAACAAGGGGATGTCGGGCGCCAAGCGCTTCCTGCTCGGCTCCGTGCCGAACAAGGTGTCGCACCACGCACCCTGCTCGGTGCTCATCGTCCGCACCACCTGACGCCGCCCGTCCGCCATCGGACCGCGCCACAATCGGCACTCGCGCGTTCCGCGCGGAGGAGTAGGTTGCCGCGCTAGTTGTCGGTCCCGAGGGGAAGAACCTCCAGAGTGAAACGTCTCGTGTTCCGCGCCGGGGGGCGCCTGGTGCGGCCTGTCGTGCTGGTGCTCGCCGCCGGCGCGCTCGTGCCGTCGACGGCTGCGGCCGTGTCGCCGAAGTCGTACGTCGTCCAGCTCAAGGCCGCGCCGATCGCGTCCTACAAGGGCGGCCGCGCAGGACTGAGGGCCACCAGCCCGCAGGCGACCGGCGCACGCCGGCTCAACGCGCGCTCGAGCGCGTCGCGGGCGTACCGCAGCTATTTGGCCGGCCGGCAGAAGGCGGCGCTGGGCCGCGTGCCAGGCGCGACGCCGAAGGTCTTCTACAGCTACCGCGTCGCCTTCGCCGGCTTCGCCGCCCGGCTCACCCAGCGCCAGGTCGCCGCGCTGCGCGACGCGCCCCAGGTCGCCAACGTCTTCCCGAACGCGAAGTTCAAGCCGCAGGCCGACCCGAACCTCGGTGACCCCAGCGCCGTCAACCTGCTGCTCGACGGCCCGACGGGCTACGGCGACTCGGCCGCCTACCTGAACCTCCCCGGGGGCCTGTGGAACGACCTCGGCGGTCCCGACCACGCGGGCGAGAACGTGATCGTGGGCGACATCGACACCGGGATCACCCCGCAGCACCCGTCGTTCGCCGCCGACCCCGCCGCCGGCTACCTCGGCTCCGCATACGGTCCCGCCCCGGCCCGCTGGGCCGGCACCTGCGACACCGGCAACGACCCGATCGCGCCGGATCCCGCCAGCTTCTGCAACAACAAGCTGATCGGCGCCCGGTACTTCGTCGACGGCTTCGGCGCGAGCCATGTCGCGAGCGACTCCTTCCTGTCGCCCCGCGACGACGACGGCCACGGCACCCACACGGCGTCCACGGCGGCCGGCAACTTCGGCGTCAACCCGTCGATCGGCGGCAACGACCTCGGCGTCAACCGCATCTCGGGCATCGCCCCGCGGGCGCGCATCGCCGCGTACAAGATCTGCTGGGTCGGCGGCGACGTCGCCGACGGCTGCACCAACTCCGATTCGGTCGCGGCGATCGACCAGGCCGTCTCCGACGGCGTCGACGTCATCAACTACTCCGTCGGGGGAAGCACCTCGAACGTCCTCGATGCGGTCGAGTACGCCTACCTCGGCGCGTCCGACGCCGGCGTCTACGTGGCCAACTCGGCCGGCAACTCGGGCCCGGCCGCCGGCACCGTCGGCACGCCCACCACCGTGCCGTGGATGACCTCGGTCGGCGCCGACAACCCGGCGCGCACGTTCCTGGCGACCGCGACGATCACGCCGGCCTCCGGCCCGCAGTTCACGATCCAGGGCGCCTCGGTCACCGAGGCGTCGCCGGCCGCCGCTCCGCTGGTCGACGGGGAATCGATCCCGGCTGCCGGGGCGACCGCCGGCCAGGCGGCCCTGTGCCAGGACGGCTCGCTCGACGCCGCGGCGGCGAACGGCAAGATCGTCATCTGCAAGCGCGGGGACAACGCGCGCATCAACAAGTCGCTCAACGTCAAGAAGGCCGGCGGGGTCGGGATGATCCTCTACAACCCCAACCCGGCCCAGGACACGAACACCGACATTCACTGGGTCCCGTCGGTGCACGTCAGCCTCGCCGACGGCACGAAGGCCAAGGACGCCGCGAACGCGCCCGGGGGCGCGACCGCGCAGATCAGCGCCGGCACCGCCGCGCTCGGAACGCCGAAGACGATGGCGGCGTTCTCCTCGCGCGGCCCGCAGACCGCCGTGCCGGACCTGTCCAAGCCGGACGTCTCGGCGCCGGGCGTGAACATCCTGGCCGGCAACACGCCGAACCCGGCGGCCAGCACCGAGCTCCAGCCGGGCTTTTCGTTCCAGTCGATCTCGGGCACGTCGATGGCCGCGCCGCATGTCGCGGGCGCCGGCGCGCTGCTGAAGGACCTGCACCCGGACTGGACGCCCGACCGGATCAAGTCCGCGCTGATGACGACCGCGGACCCGGCCGTCTTCGAGGAGGACGGGACGACGCCGGCCACGCCGCTGGACACCGGCACGGGCGAGATCGACCCGAATGCCGCCGCCCACCCGGGCGTCGTACTCGACGTCTCGACTCAGGACTACCTGGGCTATGTGAACTCGCAGGCGCCCGGCTTCTTCCCGGGCGTCGCCGCGGTCCAGCCGAGCGACCTGAACCTGCCGTCGATCGCCGCCTCCAGGGTGGCGGGCACGTTCGAGACCACGCGCACGGTGACCTCGGTCGACGCCGGGACCCGGCCCTGGACGGCGTCGATCGACGTCCCCGGCTTCGACACGTCGGTGACCACCGGTCCCGGCGGATCGTCGGCGTTCGACCTCGCCCCGGGGGCGTCCCAGCAGCTGACGATCGACGCCACCCGCGCCGGCGCGCCGCTGGAGCAGTGGGCGTTCGGCACGCTGACGCTCATCAGCGGTTCGACGACGCTGCGCATCCCGGTGTCGCTCAAGCCGATCCCGGTCGCCGTACCGCAGACGGTCAAGGTGACGACCGCCAAGAGCGCCGGCTCGCAGGCCGTCCCGGTCAAGGTCGGGTTCGACGGCACGCTCACCAGCCTCGGCTGGGGCCTCGCGTCGCCGTCGACGACGGCCGGTCAGACGGTCGGCAACGACGCCGACGGCGCGCCGGACCCCAACGCGCCCGACGCGAACAACCGCGTCTATGACGTGACGGTCCCGAGCGGGGCCCAGCTGCTGTCCGGCCGCATCTCGGCCGTCGACGGCGGCGACCCGAACAGCGACCTCGACCTGTACCTGTACCGCGACGCCAACGGCGACGGCACGTACGCGCCGGACGAGCAGGTCGACCTGTCGGCCAGCTCGATCGCCACCGAGGGCGTGACCGAGGTGCTGCCGGCCGCCGGCAAGTACCGCTTCGTGGTCGTCGGCTACACGACCCACAGCCCGTCGAGGTACGACTGGACGACGTGGGTCGCCGACGATGCGACGCCGGACGACACGAGCGGCGGGCCGGGCATCGCCATGACCGGCGACCCGTTCACGGTGTCCGTCGGCGACGCGGTGTCGCCGTCGCTGGACTGGGCGAACGTCAACCCGCCGGGGCTGTATCTCGGCCTGGCGACCTACCACGACTCCGGCGCGCCGAGCCTGTCGAACGTCCGCGGCACGTCGATCGTCGAGCTGACCAAGACGGCGGACGCGACGGCGCCGACCCCGACGCCGACCGCGAGCCCGACGGCGACCGCCACGGCGACCCCGACGGCCGCGCCCACGGCCACTCCGACCCCGGCAGCGGTCGCGCTCAAGCTGCGGGTGCTGAAGGCGGCGCTCACCGGCCAGCGGCGGGTGCTCGCGCTCAAGCTGGACCTCAGCCGCAAGGCCGGCGTGTCGGCGAAGGTGCGGCGCAACGGCAAGACGGTGGCAACGGCGAAGGCCCGCACGATCCCCGCGGGGACGCACTCGCGGCGGTTGCGCCTCAGCCGCACGCTGGCCAAGGGACGGAGCTACCGGGTGACCGTCACCGCCAAGGTGGCGAGCCGCACGGCGAGCCGGACGCTCACCATCAAGATCAAGAGGTAATGCCTACTTGGCGGGCGGCGGCACGATCGGCGCCGTCGCCCGCCCGGCGTTGACCTTGCCCGCGCCGTAGCGGGAATCGGTCCCAGGGGCCCCGAGGTCGTCCGCGGTCGCCTTCAGCCGGCGCTCGATCGCATCGGGCGTCGGATTGGGCCCGAGCACGCCGGAGGCGACGACGAGCGCGGCGGTCGCCGACACGTGCGGGGCGGCCATCGACGTCCCCATGTACCCGTCGGGCAAGCCGAACTTGCGCACCGAGCCATCGAACGTCATCTGGATGATGTCGCGGCCCGGGTCCTGCTCGGGATGGCAGTTCGGGTCGCCCGTGCCGTCGGCGTCCGGCCCGCCGCCCGGGGCGGAGAGGTCCAGCTGCGCGCCGCTGTTGGAGTAGTCGGCCTGGCACGCGTGCTCGGTGATGGCGCCGACCGAGAGCACATGCGATGCCCTGGCCGGATAGGCGATCGAGGCCGAGGCAGCGTTGCCCGAGGCGGCGACGACCAGCGAGCCCTTGCGGTGCGCGTAGCGCAGCGCGCTCAGGATGTCCGGGATCTCGCCGGCGGTCACGGTCGCCGAGAACTCGAACGAGAGGTTGATGATCTTGGCGCCCTGCTTGGCCGCGTAGCGGATGCCCGAGGCGATCGCGGCGCTGTCGCCCTCGCCCAGGCGGTCGAGCACCCGCACGGGCATGATCGTCGCGCCGTAGGCCAGCCCGGTGAGGGCGAGGCCGTTGTCGGAGGCCTCGGCGATCGTGGAGGCGACGTGCGTGCCGTGCCCGTTCTGGTCGACGGCGTAGTGGTCGTTGTCGACGAAGTCGTAGCCGCGGCGGAGGCGCTGGCTGAAGTCGGGGTCGCGCTTGAAGCGGGTGCCGAGGGCGCGGTAGGCGATGCCGGTGTCCAGCACGGCGACGGTGACGCCAAGGCCGCCGGGCTTGCCGACCGCGATCAGGTGGTCCCAGGCGTCCGGGGCATCGACGCCGGCGGGGGTGTTGAGGAAGTTCCACTGCGTGGCCATCCAGCCGCCGACCTGGCCCGTGGTGCCGGGGTCGTTGGGGATGTAGGCCGCGTGCGCGATCCAGTTCGGGCTGGCCGACACGACGTGCGGCCGACGCGTGAGCCGGGCGGCGGCCCGGCCGACGTCGCCGCGGACGTGGATGACGCGCTGCGTCGGCCCGGGTGCCGTGCGCGCGTAGCGGACGACGACCTCCCCCGCCCGGTAGTCGCGGCCGGCGACGGCGGTGCGGGCGAGCGGCCGCGTCGCGGCCGGGGCGTGAGCGGGGGCGGCGACCACCGCGCACGCGGCGAG
>JAXDHL010000271.1:0-3115 GCA_034664525.1 Solirubrobacteraceae bacterium | reverse complement strand
GGCATCGCCGACGTCGTCACGGCCAAGAAGCGCCTCCAGCTCCAGGCCTCCAAGCTCGAGCAGCAGGTCGTCAAGCTCGACGGCCAGGCCCGCCAGGCGCTGGCCGCCGGCAAGGAGGACCTCGCCCGGACCGCGCTGGAGCGCAAGCAGTTCGCGCAGACCGAGCTGCAGTCGCTCGACCAGCAGGTGACCGAGCTCGAGGGCCAGCAGCAGCAGCTGATCGACAAGGAGCAGCGCCTGCGCTCCAAGCTCGAGCAGTTCCGCACCAAGAAGGAGGTCATCAAGGCCCAGTACTCCGCCGCGGAGGCCACCGTGCGCATCTCCGAGGCCGCGACCGGCGTCGGCGAGGAGATGGCCGACGTCGGGCTCGCGATGCAGCGGGCGACCGAGAAGACCGAGGACATGCGCGCACGCGCGAACGCGATGGACGAGCTCGAGGCCGCCGGCGCGTTCGACGACCAGCTGTCGCTTGGCGGCGGCCAGGACGACATCGACCGCCAGTTGCACGAGCTGACCACGGGCTCGCAGGTCGACGCCGAGCTGGCCAAGATGAAGGCCGAGCTGGGACCGGGCAGCGGCGAGTCCACGCCGTCGCTCGAGCCGGGCAAGGAGCAGTCCGCGTGATCGTCAGGATCGCGACGGAGAACCAGTACCGACTCCCCGACGACGCAGCCAGCAGGCTCAACGAGCTCGACAACGAGGCCGTGAGCGCGGTCGAGAACGGCGACGAGGCCCGGTTTCGCGAGCTGTTCGACCAGATGCTGCGGCTCGTCCGCGATGAGGGTCACCTGCTCGGCGACGACGAGCTCGAGGGCTCCGACGTGATCATCCCGCCGCCGGACCTGTCCTTCGCCGAGGCGGAGGCGGAGTTCACCGGCGACGGGCTGATCCCCGACTGAATCGGGAGCCTTTTAGATCGGGGCGCCCCAGAGCGGGAACCAGCGCCCCAGGTCCTGCTCGAACGGCAGGTCGCGCTCGAGCTGTGCCTTCAGGCGCAGCTCGCGCTCGTTGTCGCGCGCCTGCGCGGTGCCGTCCTTCGGCACGAACGGGTAGTAGGCCGCCCGCTTGATGTTGTAGATGAACTTCACCGGCTGGCCCTTGGCGTCGCGGAACGGGAAGACGGCCGCGAGCACCCGGTCGGCGTAGCCGCCGTCGCGCAGTGCGGAGTTGACCGCGTTCAGCCCGACGACGAGGTCCTCGAACTCGGGGTCGGACAGGACCATCCAGCGGTAGCCGAACGCATCGTCGGAGGACGAGATCGTCGTGCCGGTCTCGTCGCCGGTCATCTGGAGGACCTCCTCCATGTCCTTGACGATGGCCTCGAAGTCGGTGTTCCCGACCGGCTGGAAGACCATCGCCGCCTTCCCGGTCGGCTCCAGGCCGCCCTCCTGCATCGGGACGACCGCCGTCGACATCGCGAACAGCCGGTCCTCGGTGGGCTGGCGCAGCGTGCGCTTGCCGCGCAGGACGTCAAGGAACCCCATGTCACGAGCTTAGGCGAGCGCGGGGACGGGCACGCTCGGCTGCATGCGGACGGGCACGGTCGTCGGGGTCGACATCGGGACCACCAGTGCCAAGGCGGCCGCGTTCGGCGCCGACGGCGCGATGGGCCACCTCGCCGACGTCGCGTACCCGCTGCACGAGCCGCGGCCGGGCTGGGCCGTCCAGGACCCGGCCCGAGTGGCGGATGCGGTCGTGGACGTGCTGCGGCGGACGCTCGAGCGGACCCCTGACGCCGCCGGCGCGTCGTTCTCGAGCGCGATGCACTCGCTGGTCGGCCTCGACGCCGGCGGGCAGCCGGTCACCGACCTGCTGACCTGGGCCGACACGCGCGCGACCGCGCAGGCCGAGCGGCTGCGCAGCGAGCGCCCCGGCCTGCACGCCCGCACGGGCACGCCGCTGCACCCGATGGCGCCGCTCCTGAAGCTGTGCTGGCTGCGCGAGGAGGAACCGGAGACCTTCGCGCGCGTGGCTCGCTGGTGCGGGATCAAGGAGCTTGTCCTGCAGCGCCTGACCGGCGAGTGGGTGATGGATCAGTCCTGCGGTTCGGGCACCGGGCTGATGGACCTCTCGACGCTCGACTGGGACCCTGAGGCGCTCGAGGTCGCCGGCGTGCGCGCCGAGCAGCTGCCGGCGCTGGTGGAGACGGTGCACGTGCTGGACTGGGAGGTGCCGATCGTGGTCGGCGCCGGCGACGGCCCGCTGGCGAACCTCGGGCTGGGCGCCGTGCGGCCGGGCGTGGCCGCCGTCTCGATCGGCACCAGCGGCGCGCTGCGCGTGGTGGTCGAGGACGCCGGGGTCGACGAGCGCGGGCGGGTCTTCTGCTACGCGCTCACCCCCGGCCGCTGGGCGGTCGGCGGCGCGATCAACAACGGCGGCGTGGTGCTGCAGTGGGCGGGCGAGGCGCTGGCGCCCGACCTCGGCCCGCACCACGAGGATGAGCTGCTGGCGCTCGCGGCCGAGGTCCCGCCGGGGTCGGACGGCCTGGTGATGCTGCCGTACCTGCTCTCCGAGCGGGCGCCGCACTGGAGCGCCGTGCCGCGCGGCGCCTACGTCGGGCTCGCACGCGCCCACGGCCGCGGCCACCTGGTGCGCGCGGCGATCGAGGGCGTCTGCCTGCAGCTCGCGCTTGTGCTCGCGAGCATCCGCGACGCCGGCTTCGAGGTGCGCGAGATCCGGGCGACCGGCGGCTTCGCCCGGTCGCCGCTGTGGCGGCAGATCCTCGCCGACGCGCTCGGGATGGCGGTCGGCTTCCCGGCGGGCCACGAGGGCTCGGCGTTCGGCGCCGCCCTCGTGGGGATGGAGGCGCTCGGGCTGATCGACACGATCGAGGTCGCCTCCGAGCTCGTGACGATCCGCGACGTCGTCGAGCCCGACCCGCAGGCCGCCGCGGTCTACGCCCGGCGGCTCCCGATCTTCGACGGGCTCTACGACGTGCTGGCGCCGGCGTTCCGGGCGCTGCGGACGCTGGGTTAGCCTGGAGATCCAGGGTTAGCGCGCCAGCTGCACCTGCGCCTCGAGCCGCTGCAGCGCCGCGATGCGCTTCTCGAGCGGCGGATGCGTCGCGAACAGTCCCGAGATCGCCTTCCCCGCGCTGGGCGGGAAGATGTAGAAC
>JAXDHL010000270.1:0-2752 GCA_034664525.1 Solirubrobacteraceae bacterium | reverse complement strand
TCAGCCGCAACACGCTCGAGGCCTACCGCTCCGACCTCCTGCAGTACGGCGCGTACCTGCGCGAGCACGGCATCGACCCGCTGCACGTCACCCACAGCCAGCTGTCGGACTTCCTGAGCGGGCTGGCCGAGGGCGATCCGGACGCCGACCGCCCGCCGGTTGCGCCCGCAACGCTGCAGCGCAAGGTCGCCTGCCTGCGCTCCTTCCACCGCCACCTGCGGCGTGAGGATCTGATCGACGCGGACCCGACCGCGCACATCCGCGCGCCACGCCAGAGCCGGCGGCTGCCGAAGGTCCTCACCCGCGAAGAGGTCGGGCAGCTGCTCGACCAGCCGAAGGGGACCGATCCGACCGCGCTGCGCGACCGGGCGATGCTCGAGCTGATGTACGCCTGCGGCCTGCGCGCCTCGGAGGCCGTCGACCTCGACGTCGGCGACCTCGATCTCGAGGACGGCGTCCTGCGCGCCCGCGGCAAGGGCTCCAAGGAGCGCATCGTCCCGGTCGGCTCGGAGGCGATCCGGGCGACGGTCGCCTATCTGCAGCGCGGGCGGCCCAAGCTCGTCGGCCTGCGTCACGAGAAGCGCCTGTTCGTCAACCATCGCGGGCAGGGTCTCACCCGGCAGGGGCTCTACAAGATCGTCCAGCGCCACGCGAAGACGGCCGGGCTCGCCGAGAAGATGAGCCCGCACACGCTGCGCCACTCGTTCGCCACCCACCTGCTCGCCGGCGGCTGCGACCTGCGCGCCGTGCAGGAGATGCTCGGCCACGCCGACATCGCCACGACGCAGCTCTACACGCACCTGTCGACGGACCGCCTGAAGGACGTCTACTTCGACGCGCACCCGCGCGCGCAGGCCCGCTGAGCCTGGATAGGCTCGGGCGCGTGCGCCGCGCCGCCGTCCCGATGCTCCTCGCCGCCGCCATCATCGCCGGCTGCGGCAACAGCCGGACGACGGTCCCCGACGTCCGCACCCCCGACGCCCCGCAGGGCGCCCGCGCCGTGCGCCTGGGCCACGCCGGCGTGCGCTTCAGGGCGCCGGTCAACTGGGCCGACCTGCCGGGCCAGGGCGCGCGCGCCGGCGGCATCCAGTCGCGGACGGCCACGGTGGCGGTCTGGCGCTATCCGCGCGGCGAGCCGCTGCCCGCCACCGCCGCCGCGCTCGATGCGGCGCGGGCGCGGTTGATCGAGCGCATCAAGCAGCGCGACGGCAGCTTCCAGGTCCAGGGCGACCGCAGCCTGCGCCTGGCGGGTGCCCGCGCGATCGAGGTCACCGGCCGCGCCACGATCGCCGGCCTCCCGTTCCGGGTCCGCTCGACGCATCTGTTCAAGCGCGGAGCCGAGGTCGTGGTGGACGCCTACGCGCCGCCGGCCGACTTCGACCGCGTCGACGCCACCGTCTTCCGCCCGCTGCTGCAGAGCCTGAGGCTCAGGTGAGCGACCGCCGGGCGTTCGTCGTCGTCCTCGACGCCTGCGGCGCGGGCGCGCTGCCCGACGCGGCCGACTATGGCGACGCCGGCACCAACACGCTCGTCCACGTCGCCGAGCTGGTCGGCGGCTTCGAGCTCCCGACGCTGCAGGCGCTCGGGCTCGGGTCGATCCAGCCGATCAACGGGGTCGCGCCGGCGGAGCACCCGGTCACGCACGGCCGGCTGCACGCGCTCGGCCCCGGCAAGGACACGATCTCCGGCCACTGGGAGCTGATGGGCGTCGTCACGCCGAAGCCGCTGCGGACCTACCCGGACGGCTTCCCCGACGAGATCACCGATGCACTGCGGGCGGCCTGGGGACGGGAGATCATCGGCAACGTCGCCGCCAGCGGCACGGAGATCATCGAGCGGCTGGGGGAGGAGCAGCTGCGCACCGGCGCGGCGGTCGTCTACACGAGCGCGGACTCCGTGCTGCAGATCGCGGCGCACGAGGACGTCATCGGACTCGACGAGCTGTACGCGATGTGCGAGAGCGCCCGCCGGCTGATGACCGGCGAGCACGCCGTCGGCCGCGTCATCGCGCGTCCGTTCGCGGGCGAGCCGGGGCACTTCGCGCGCACGCTCAACCGCCACGACTACGCCCTCACGCCGCCGACGCGCTCCTACCTGCAGGAGCTGCAGGACGCCGGCGTGCCGGTGCACTCCGTCGGCAAGGTGGCCGACGTGTTCGCCCGCGTCGGGATCGACGAGGCGCACCCGGGCCCCGACAACGCGACCGCACTGGCCTCGACGTCGGCGCTGGTGCGCGAGCTCGACCACGGCCTGGTGTTCGCCAACCTCGTGGACACCGACCAGAAGTTCGGCCACCGCAAGGACGTCGCCGGCTTCCACCACGCGCTGCAGGAGATCGACGCCACCGTGGGCGGGTGGCTCGAGCGGCTCGACCCGGAGCGCGACCTGCTGGTGCTGACCGCCGACCACGGCGTCGATCCCAAGCACCCGGGCACCGACCACACGCGCGAGCACGTCCCGCTGCTGGCCGCCCATACCGGGCACGGTGGCCGCCGTCACGACGGCCCGATGGCCGACGTCGGCGCCTCCTGCCTGCGCTGGCTGGCCGGCCGCGACGCCGGGCTGCCCGGCGAGCCGTTCGTGCCGTGAACCGGCGGCTCGTCGCGGTGGGGCTCGCCGTGGCGGTCGCGCTGGCCGGATGCGGCGGCGCGAAGCCCCGCCCGCGCCCGACCCCGACGCCGACGCCGAAGCCGCCGACCGACGAGCAGTTGCTGCAGCGGGCGCTCGACGCCCGCGCGTCGGCCGTCCGCGC
>JAXDHL010000269.1:0-11130 GCA_034664525.1 Solirubrobacteraceae bacterium | reverse complement strand
GGCTGCCAGCGCACCGACGGCCCGAGCCGCGAGCGCTCGATCGCGATGCAGCCGGGCGCGCGGTCGGCGACGACGGCCAGGCGCTCGCGCACGTGCTCGTCGGTCGGCGTCCGGCGCTGCTCCTCCTGGCCGTACAGCAGCCGCGTCAGCGGGCCCTTGAACGACTCCCAGGCGCCGACCCACCACAGAACCGCCTGGTGGCGCGCGCGGGTGAGCGCGACATAGGCGAGCCGCAGGTCCTCACCGGCGAGCTCGGCCTCCGCGAGCCGCTTGTGCTGCGCGAAGTCGCCGCCTTCCAAGCCGACGTCGACGACCCGCGCGTCGGCCGCCGACGCGTCGTGGAAGACGACCGGCCGGCCCTCGCGGATCTCCGGAGCCGGCTCCCACAGGAACGGCACGTGCACGATCGGGAACTCGAGCCCCTTCGAGCGGTGGATCGTGAGCACCTGGACCGCGGCCGCGTCGGACTCCAGCCGGCGGCTGCGGTCCTCGTCGCCGGTGTCGCGGTCCGCCTCGTCCATCCGGCGGCGCAGCCAGCCGGCGAGCGCCGTCACCCCGAGTTGCTCCTCGACCGCCGCCGCGTGCAGCAACTGCCCGATGTGGCGCAGATCGGTCAGCCGGCGCTCCCCGTCCGCCATCCGCAGGAAGCGGGCCGGCAGCCCCTCGACGAGCGTGATCGTCTCCAGCAGCGCGGCGACGCCTCGCTCGCGCAGCACGCGCGCCCACGCGTGCAGTCGGCGGTGGACCGCCTCCCAGGCGTCCTCATCCGCGTCGGCGACCTGCAGCGCATTCCAGCCGAGGAACCCGGTCAGCGCCACCGACCGAGCGCGCGGCGGCGACGACGGGCGCTCGAGCGCCTCGAGCAGCCGCAGCCACTCGTCGGCCGGAACCGTCGTGAACACCGAGCCGGCACCGTTGATCACCGCCGGCACGCCGACGTCGGCGAGCGCATCTCGCACCCGCGCGGCCTGGACGTTCTTGCGCACGAGCACGGCGATGTCGCCTGCCCTCACGGGTCGGCCCTCGATCGTCGCGTCCGAGCGCAGGAGACCGACGATGTCGTTCGCGCAGTCCTCGGCGATGTGGGTCAGGGCGGACGGCTTGGTGACCGCGCCGGTGCGGGTCAGCTCGACGGTCGGCTCGTCGCGGGCGACATGGCGGATGCGCAGCGGCGGGCCGGCGGCGTGCAGCCGCGGCGTTTCGTGTTCGGCGTCGACGTGGCGGTACACGATCTCGCGGTGCCCGAGCGGCGCGCCGTCGAACAGCGCGTCGAACGCAGTCAGCAGCCGCGCGTCCGAGCGGTGGTTCGTCGCCAGCGTCGCGGAGGCGGCGGCGGTGCGGCGCGCCTTCAGGTAGGCGTGGACGTCGGCGCCGCGGAATGCGTAGATCGCCTGCTTCGGGTCGCCGATCAGCACCAGCGTCCCCGCGTCATGCGCGAACGCCGTCTGCAGGATCTCCCACTGGACGGGGTCGGTGTCCTGGAACTCGTCGACGAGCACGACCTTGTAGCGGCGCCGCAGCTTGGCGACCGCGGCGTCGCCGCCGGGTTCGCACAGCGCGTCGCGCAGGCGGGTGAGCAGGTCGTCGTAGGTGAGGACGGCCTGGCGGCGCTTGCGCTCCTCGAGCACGTCGCGAACGGCCTCGGCGAACTTGCGTCGCGTGGTCGGCTTGCCGAGGTCGTCGGCCTGCGGCTCGATCCGCGCCACCGGGTTCTCGACCGCCGCGCGGGCGATCCGCATCGCCTCATCGCGGTCGAAGTCCGCCGGCCGGTCGCGGGTCGCGTACGCGCGCACGTAGAGGTCGTCGACGACCTCCTCGAGCAGGTCGCTCGGGTCTTCGATCAGCGTCGCGTCACGCTCGGTGTCGGCAGCGACACCGAGCCCCTCGAGCACCTCCTGGCAGAACGCGTGCGTCGTCGCCACTGTGGCGGCGTCGAAGTCGGCCAGCGCGCGGGCGAGCCGCTCACGCCGGAGCTCCGCATCCTCACGCGCGAGCAGTTCGACCAGCTCGTCACGGGGCTCGCCGCCGGCGATCACGTCGTCGAGCCCCTGCTCTGCCTGCTCGAGCCGCTCGCGGACGCGCTCGCGGAGCTCCCCGGTCGCCATCCGGGTGAACGTGACCAGCAGCATCTCGTCGAGGCGGACGCCCTCGGCGACGTAGCGGGCCGCGAGCGCGGCGATCGTGTACGTCTTGCCGGTGCCCGCGCTCGCCTCGAGCACGGTCACGCCCTCGGGCAGACGGCCGTAGACATCGAACGGCTGGGTCTCGAGCGTCGCCTCGGTCACTGCTCGGCCCCGATCAGCGGGACCCACAAGCGACGAGCGTAGATCCCGAAGCGCGAGCGCTCCCCCGGCTCCCACGCGGCCTCCTCGGCGGTCGGCGGCTGCTGCAGCAGCTCCTGGACGGTGAGCTCACCCCACACGAGCAGATGCGCATCGTCGCGGTCCTCGCGGTCGAAGTTCCACGCCGACGTCCACTCGCTTGCGGCGCCGTCTGCAGGATCCTCGCCGCGCTCGATCGCCTCGACATACGCGGCCGAGGTCTTGCAAGCGATGGGCAGCGGCTCGCGCAGGCCGCGGTCGCGCAGGTCGACCAGCTCGGCCAGGTGCTGCCGGGCGATCTCCGGGTCCATCCGCGGCAGGCGCGCCACCCGCACGCCCTCCCGACCGGCGCGGCCGATCGTCGCGGCGGTGAACGCGTGGTCCGGGTGGGCTGTGGTCAGCGCCAGGAAGCGCACCCACGAGGTCAGGCGGTGCTTGGCGGCGAGACGGCTGAACGTCGCCTCGCGCAGGCAGTCGCCGGCGACGCCCGGCACGGTGCCGGCCAGCACGCGCCCGTCGGGCAGCGTCACCCGCACGTCAAGTGAGGCGGCCTCGGTCGTCGGCGGCACGATCGCGTGCGCGGCGGTCACGAGGGCCTCCACCTGACCGGAGATCTCGCTCACGACCGGGAAGCCGAGGAAGCCGGGCGGCAGCAGGCCGCGGGCGCGCTCGGCCAGGATCGTCTCGCGCTGCTCGATGCCGGCGAGGCGACCCTCGAGCAGGCGCTCGCCGATCGCCCAGCGCTCGAGCCCGTCGAGCGCGACCGGCAGCGCGTCGCCGGGCTCGTCGTCGTAGCGGCCGACCGAGATCCCGAGCCGCTGGCGCAGGAACGCCTTCACCGGGTGCCCGACGAAGCGCACCAGGTCGTCGAGCTCGATGACTTGGCTCTGCGGCGCGGTCAGCGGGCCGGGCAGGAACGGCGCGGGCGCCTCACGTTCGCCGCTCGTCAGCGCCTTCGCCCCGTCGAGCGTGATCTTGTCGTGGCTCCACGGGTGCGGGGCGTGAAAGTTGCGGGCGTCGAACGGCTGCAGCGGGTGGTGGGTCACCAGCTGCTCGCGCGCGGGGCGCCCGTCTTGGGTGTGCACGGTGCGGTCGACGAGGTCGAGCAGCTCCCCGACGGGCACGGCCGGCGGCTTCTCGACGTTCGTGCGCTCGTCGCGGCCGGCGTAGGTGATGATCAGCTTGTCCGTCGCCGCCAGCAGCGCGTCAAGCAGGAGCTGGCGATCCTCGAGCCGGCCGTCGCGGTCGCCGACGTGCGGGTCGTCGAGCAGCAGGTCGTCGCCGTCGCGCGGGCTCTTGCGCGGGAAGGCGCCGTCGTCGAGGCCGAGCAGGCAGACGACCCGGTGCGGCACCGACCGCATCGGCATCAGCGTGCAGATGGTCAGGTGGCCGGTGCGGAAGTTCGCTCTGGTCGCGCGGCCCTGGAGGCGGTCCTGCAGCAGCGCGCGGACCTCGGCGACCTGCAGCGGCGTGTCGTGCTCGCCGGCCTCGTCGGTGAGGTCGTGGAGGATGTACTGCAGGGCGGTGCGCTGCCAGCTGTCGCGCGGGCTCGTGTCGGTGAGGGCGTCGGCCGCCTCGGCGAGGTTCTCCGCCCACTGTTGAGGGCTGGCGGCTCCGGCGAACGTCTCCATCATCGCGTCGACGCGGTCGATGAACTCCGCGAACCGCCCGGCGAGGTCGATCGCGCCGCTGTCCACGTCGTCGTACGGGAGCGTGGTCTTGTAGCGCCGCCGCCGGTCTTCGGTCATGGTCACGCCGACCAGCACGCGATCCAGGCCGGCGCGCCAGGTCCCCTCCGCCACCTCGTCGAGCCGGAAGGGCTTGCGGTGCTCTCGGTCGAGACCCCAGCGGATCCCGGTCCGGCCGGTCCACTCCTCCAGCCGCGCGAGGTCGTCGTCGTCGAAGCGGAAGCGCCGCCTCACCGGGTCGCGGCTCGCCCGGTCGAGGACCTCGGACGCGGTCAACCGTTTGCCCGCGAGATCGATCAGCTGCGCGACGACGCCGAGCACCGGGTTCGTCTGACGGATGGACCGGTCCGCGAGCCGCACCCGCAGATCCGGCGGCTTCAGCTCGTCCGGCAGCGGGTCGTCGTCGTCCTCCTCGGTCGCGATCTCGGGCGCACCGAACACGGCCTGGATCAGCGGTGCGAACGTCTCGACGTCCGGGCACATCACGATCACGTCGCGCGGCTCGAGCGTCGGGTCGTCCTCGAGCGCGTGCAGCAGCGCGTCCTTGAGCACCTCGACCTGCCGCGCCCTCCCGTGGCAGCTGTGCACCTCGAGGCTGCGGTCGCGTTCGTCCAGGTGCGGCCGCATGTCGAGCTTCCCCGGCAACGGCAGCCCCGGCGGGCGGCGGTCCTGGCGGATGTCGCGCTGGAGGTTGGCCAGCAGGCTGGCGGTCGGGTGCTCGACCTCGTGGTGGTGATCGATCCGCTCGCCCGTCGTCTCGTCGAGCACGAGCTGCAACTCCCGGCTGTCCGTCCCCCAACTGGCCAGCAGCCGGTTCAGCGGGAGCATCGCGGTCTCGTCGCCCGCGCGCCGGCGAGGCTTCGGCTTCTTCGTCCTCGCGACCTTCTCCCACAGCGCCGGCGAGGGATGCAGCAGCAGCAGGTGCACGTCGCGGTGCGCGGCCAGCGCGTCCAACACCCGCATGTGGCTCTGTGGCAGCCGTGTCAGCCCGAACAGCGACACCCGCGGCGGCAGCTCGCTCAGCCGAGGCTCGTCACGGAGCCTTTGCGCGGCCGCGTGCGTCCGCTCGGCCGGGCTCGGGCTGCCCATGGCTCGGCGGAGCCGCCGCCACAGCTCCGGCTGCCACCCGTCGCCGTCTCCGTCGACCCAGCCCTGGATCAGCTCGGGGCGGTACAGCCCGTAGCGATCGAACAGGCCGGCCAGGTGCCGTACGACCGCGAACCGCCGCTGCTGCTCCTTGAGGTGCTGCGCCAGCGGCTTCATCCAGCCCTCGTCCATGCACCCGTCGACGATGTCGAGCAGCGGCCACACCGCCCGCTCGGGCACCCACGGATCGGCCTCGGGATCGATCCCGCTCGCCGCTGCCACCGCCTCGTTCACCAGCTGCCGCGGTGACGGGAACGCGACGTTCGCGCAGATCGTCAGCCGATCCGCGATCCGCTGCGTCAGCCAGCGCTCCATCCCGCGTGTGGGCACGCCCACCACCTCGGCGGCGAACGGATCCTCCGGCGGTTCCGCAAGGAGGCCACGGAGCGCCCCGACCAGGCCATCAGCCCGTTCCGCTCGGTGCACATGCAACACAGGAGTCACGCACCCTATGCGTCGCGTGGGACGGCGCGTTCCTGACGGACGACCCAACGTCAGGTTCGGCGAGCACGGCACGACCAGATCCGGGATGGCAATCGACCTTGCAAGGATCGCCCCCGCGTCGATCACCGGCACGATGCAGTTCGGCGCCCGGGGCGTCTGGGAGATGCAGTTCTGGAACCTCGCCGCGGAGGCGGGGCACCGCCACCTCAGCCGCAACGGGTTCCGAACCGCGGTCGTGACGCCGCCCGACCTCTCGCATGCGGGCGGCGAGCTCCTGTTCTCCGAATGTTCCGCCCTCGGCCGCGGCCAATGGACCTACGGATGGCCGGACGCCATCGGTCTGCTCAACCTGCGCGCCGGCCGGCTCGAGGTCAACGTCGTCGCCGGCGAGCCGACGCGCGCTGCCGACCTCGCCGAACAACTCCAGCGAGAGCTCCACGATCCGGACACCCACGAGCACCGCGTGCCGCTCGGATTCTGGACGTGGACCGGCAATGCCGCTCGGATGGAGAGCCGGTCGCTGCACATGCCGAGCTGGCATGACATCGCCGGCCACTACCCCGCGGGCGTCGAGGACGAGCTCGAGGACCTGATGACCTCCTTCGAGCCAGGCGATGGGCGCCTCATCCTGTGGCATGGCGCGCCTGGAACCGGCAAGACCTCCGCCCTGCGCGCACTCGCCAGGGAGTGGCGCGACTGGGCCGATGTGCAGTACGTCGTCGATCCCGAGCAGTTCTTCGGGCGCGGCGCGACCTACATGACCGAGGTGCTCACCGCTCCGAGCACTGCCGGCCGGTCCACGCTCCTGGTGCTCGAGGACGCCGGCGAGCTCATGGTGCCGGCCGCCCGCACCGAGACCGGGCAGGGTCTGTCCCGACTGCTCAACCTCACGGATGGCGTCCTCGGTCAGGGTCTCGACACGCTCGTCCTCATTACGACCAACGAGCCACTTGCCCATCTCCACCCCGCGGTGAGCCGGCCCGGTCGCTGCTGGTCGGAGATCGAGTTCCGCGCGCACAAGCCCCACGAGGCGAACGCCTGGCTCGCCGAACGTGGAAGCAGCGCGCGCGTGCACGATGACGCCGCCTTGGCCGATCTCTTCGCCGCCGAGCGTGGTGAGCGGCCGGCTCCCGCCCGGCGCATCGGCTTCGCCTGAGCTGCGGTAGCGTCGGGCCGGCATGAACGGCCCCGAGGCGAAGGCAGCGGAGGTGCTGGCGGGCGTGCCCGGCTACGTCTGGAACGGCCGCACCCTGCCCGTGCCGGTCGAAGAGATCGCGGAGTCCTGCTTTCGACTGCGGATCCACGAAGTCGACGACCTCTCCGCGATCGCCGGAGCGCCGCAGGGCGTCCGCCTCTCAGGGCTTTTGGTGGTCGGCGACCGCAAGGTCCTGGTCAACGCCGCCGAGGCCGAGTCCTCGCCGGGCCGGCGGCGGTTCACGATCGGCCATGAGACGGGCCACTGGTGCCTGCACCGGACGCTCGAGGACACACTGTTCTGCCGCCACGGTGAGCGCGGGCTCGATGCACTCGAACAGGACGCCCCGGACATCGAGGACGAGGCGAGCCGGTTCGCCGGCGCCCTGCTGTTCCCGCCCGGCCTGCTGCGCGCCGCGCACGCACGGACGCACGGCGACCTTGCCAGGCTCAGCGAACGCTTCGGCACGTCGAAGGTCGCCACCGAGCGCGCCGTCTTCCGCGAAATCCACCACGACCAGGTCCGCGACCGCGTCGGTCAGGACCTCCAATGCTTCTTCTGGGACGACCCCGGCTATGACGCCTGGCGCGCGGCGCACGCCCGAGAGGGCTACGTGGCCAACGACAACCTCGCCGAGCCGGCTGCGGCGAAGCTCCACCGCGCGGGGTGCTCGTATCTCAACCGCGTGGCGCGCGACGGTATGCCGCGCACTCGCGCGCCGAAGTGGTGCTCGACGGATCGCGACCTCGTCCGGTACGCGCTACCGCAGGCGAAGGTGTGCACGTCGTGCGAACGGGCATTTCGCCCCGTTCGCTAATCCCCGCCGATGAACAGCTCGTCCACTTCGTCCAGCTGCGGCGGCTCGGCCGCGGGCGCCGGCGACGACGCAGGCGCCCGCAGCGCATGCGCGGTGCGCGCGAAGACCTGGGCTGGCCCGCCTCCCGGCGGCGAAAGCGCTCGGCCCGCCGCGATCAGCTTTTCGACCGGGACGTCCACGATCGCCGACAGCGCGTCCAGCACCCGCCGCGAAACCCCTTGAGGCGGCAGCGTCCCGGTTTCCATCTCGTGGTAGTAGTCGCCGACCCGGTCGCGCTGGGCGCTCACGCCGAGCGCATCCGCCAACCGGGCCACGAGCGCCGTCCGGGTGATCCGCGCGTGATGACGTGCACGTGGCAACACGGTCGTCCAGGACTCCTCGGGGGGTAGCCGGGCGTCCACGGCGGCGGCGACCCGCTGCGTCAACGGGTCTTGCTCGAAGCGCGCGAAGTCCTCATCGCTGTACGGGCGGCCCGGGGCAGCGGCGAGGAAGGCTTCGATCAGGCTCTCGAGCTCGCGCCGGTCCACACCGCCTAGCTGTTCGAAGTACGGGCGGGGGTCGGCCCGCTCCCCGGCGCGGTGCGCGGCCCGGAAGCGGTCGAAGAGGTCGTCGACGGAAGGCATGGGTTCAAGTCCTGTCCTGGGTCCGGTCATCGTCCGCGCCGGCGAGGGCGGCGCGCAGTTCGTCGCGGAAGCGCTTGGCGACCTGGTAGACGTTGGCCTCAGTCTCGCCGGTCTTGGCGGAGACCTCCTTTGCGCGCCACCCTTCGATGACGTTGAGGCGCACGATCTCGCGGTGGCGCGAGTTGCGCCGCGCCAGCAGTTCGTCGACGAGCAGCTCGAGGTCCGAGCGGTCGAAGCCGCCATCATCTGCCAGCTCGTAGGAGCTCGAGCCCTCGCGGTCGTCGTCGAGGGGAACGCCCTCGCGGACCACCTTCACGCTCTTGCCCGGCTTGCCGCGCCAGAACTCCGCGCGGAGGTTGAACGTCACCTGGTTCAGCCAGCCCGCGAAGCGAGCGATGTCGTGCTCGCCGACGACTGCCTCGTAGGCGGCGATCAGCACCTCCTGCGCCGCCTCGTCGACGTTGTCGGAGGGCAGCTTGGCGGCGAGGATGCCGCGGATGCGGTCCTGGTGGCGGTACTGCAGCAGGCTCCAGCCGAGCTGCACCGCGGCGGTGGCCCCAGCGGCATACGCGTCGCGAACATAGGCGATGAGCGCCTCGTCCGTCCGCTGCGCCAGCGCTCGTCGATTCGGGTTCGTGAAGTCGTCCATGCTCGCCGTCTGAGTCCCTCTCCTCGCTGCCACGAAGGCAGTCGGGACGTGTCGACCGGTTCTGACAATGCTTTATATGGTGGCGCGTCAGAACTCGATGTCGTCCTCGACCTCGTCGAACACGCCGGTCGCGGCGGCGTACCGGATCCCGCCGGTCGCATCCGCGTACCGCGTCGCGGTGTCGTCGGCGGCGGAGGCAAGGGCGTAGACCGCGTTGAGCAACTCGCCGGCCTGGAGCGAGTCGCCGAGCAGGTCGTGCACGCCGAGCAGCGTGGTCTCGTCGTTGATGACCCACTTGGCGAACCGGTGCGAGAGGTTGAGGTCGTTGACCGCGTTGAGGAGCACCGCGTAGCCGGCGTCCTCCGGGTCGAGCTGCTGCAGCGCCGGCGAGGTCAAGTAGATGCGGACGTGCTCGCCGAACTGATCGAAGTGGATGAAGACGGCCTCTTCGCCGAACAGCAGCCGGTAGCTGTCGCCGTCCTGGTGGGTCTGGAACTGCAGATCGGCGCGGCTCAGGATGCCCGCCACCTGCTCGATGCTGGCCTGGATGTCCATGCCCGTGCAGTCGTGCCGCGGCAGTCGGTCCTGACTACGACCGTCAGAACCGGCCGCTCGTTCCCGACTTCGACGGTGACCCCGATCAGGAGCACCCCATGACCGCCACCGCCCTCGTATCCCTTCGGCAGTGCCTGCCCGCCGACCTCGCGCTCGATGAGCCGGACATCGCCGGCGCACTCACCGTCTTCCCGGTACTCGGGTCTGCTGGCCCCCTGCGTTATTTGTCCCTCGCCAGTGGGGCCGCGGCCGGCGTGAAGGTCCGCGAGCTGCCAGGTGCCTCCGTCAACAACCTCGTGGTCGACAACCCGCTCGGCGTCCCGGTGCTGCTCTACGAGGGCGAAGAGCTCCTCGGTGCGCAGCAGAACCGGACGGTCGACCACGCGGTGCTGCTCGCACCCGCCACGACGACGACGATCGGCGTCTCCTGCGTCGAGCACGGCCGCTGGGAGGCAACCCGCCACAGCGAGACGATGCGCTCGTCCCCGAACGCGGCGTTTCCGGAGCTGCGCCGACACAAGAGCCAGCGGATGCGCGCCCGTCTCGCCGCCGGCCTCGAGGCGCGCGCCGACCAGGGCGAGGTCTGGGACACGGTGCGCAAGCGCGAGGTCGAGTTGCAGACCGATTCGCCGACGGGTGCGATGAGCGACCTCTACGTCCAGCGCGCCGACGAGCTCGATCGCCACCAGCGTGCGATTCGGCGACGCCCGGGTCAGCTCGGGAGCCTCGTGGCGATCGGCGGGCGCTTCGTCGTCCTCGACCTGGTCAGCCGCCCTGAGGTCTACGCCGACCTGCACGGGCCGCTCGTCGCGGGCTACGCCCTCGACGCGCTCGACGAGCCGGCCAAAGCGGCGCCGCTGCTGACGGACGCGCAAGCGTGGCTCGACGACGCGCTCGAGCAGGTCGGACGTCGCACGCGTGTGCGTGGCATGGGCGACGGCGTGCTCGTCGACGCGTCGCACGGCGGCGGCACCGGCCTCGTCGTCGACGACCACCTCGTGCAGCTCTGCCTCTACGGCGGCGACGGCGCGCCGTCGCCCAGCGTCGAGTCCATGTCCGCGCGCATCCGTCGCCCGTCCCGGCGGAGGTGACGCCGTGTGCGAACTCCTACGCCGCTTCGAACGCCGCGAATCTCGTCGCCAGCCGGGCCTGATCCGGGCGATCAACGACCCGTGCCGGAACGAAGGAACCCAGGCTGATCGCCTGACCGCCGAATGTGAAGCGCCGGCGAAGTGCGGCACCGGGGATGAGGTCGTCGTACGCCTCGGCAAGCCGCCGCACGTGCGCGATTGCTGCCGCCCGGAGTGCGAGATCGGGATCCGGGCCAGCCACGGCGGCAGAGCTTCACTGAAGGCGGTGCTTCGCGCAAGGAAGCATCGCCATCTGTGGTGAAACTCTGCTAGAGGACCAGCTCGAGCCGCCGCTCGAGGGCGTCGGTCACGCCCGCGCGCAGCAGCGACTCCGACCCGAACCGCTCGACCAGCTCGCTGAGGAACCCCTCGATGACCAGCCGGCGCGCGACGTCTTCGGACAGCCCGCGGGAGCGCAGGTAGAAGACCTGCTCCGGATCGATCTGGGCGACGGCCGCGGCATGTGTGCAACGCACGTCGTTCGCCAAAATCTCCAACCCAGGGATCGCGTCGGCGTGGGCCTTCTTGGTGAGCAGGAGGTTGCGGCACTCCTGGAAGCCGT
>JAXDHL010000268.1:0-2933 GCA_034664525.1 Solirubrobacteraceae bacterium | reverse complement strand
CGGCTGCCCTCGCCGGCGACCGAGTCGACGCCGATGGCGCCGCCGCTGCGCTCGACCACGCGCTGGGCGATGGCGAGCCCAAGGCCCGTCCCCGGATAGTCCGAGGCGCTGTGCAGCCGCTGGAACGGGCGGAACAGGCGCGGGCGCTCGGCCGAGTCGACGCCGATGCCGTTGTCGATGACGTCGACGCGGATGTCGGCCTGCACCGGAGTGCTGCGCACGACCACCCGCGGCTGCCCGGGATCGGCGAACTTCACCGCGTTGGACACCAGGTTGCGCAGGACGGACTCGACGTCGCGCGGGTGCGCGCGCACGGCGGCGCCATCGGAAACCTCGAGGACGACCTCGGCCCCGCGCTCGCCGATGGCCGCCTGCAGCTCGGCGACGACGACCTCGGCTGAACCGACGAGGTCGACGGTGGTCGTGGCCGGCGCGTCCTCGGCGGCCTTGGCGTAGCCGAGGAGATCGTCGACGAGGTGCTGCATCCGCGCGACGGCCGCCGAGACGTAGCCGAGATACGTCTGCCCGCGCTCGTCGAGCTGGGCGGTGTGGCGCTCCTCGAGGATCTGGGCGAAGCCGGCGATGGTGCGCAGCGGCTCCTGCAGATCGTGCGCGGCGACGGCGGCGAAGCGATCGAGCTCGCGGTTGGTGCGGGCCAGCCGCTCGTTGGCCTTGCGCAACTCGGCCTCGGCGGCGCGCCGGGCCGTCAGGTCGCGCGTGACCTTGGCAAAGCCCCGCAGGTCGCCATTGGGGCCGCTCACCGCGGTGATCACGACGTTGGCCCAGAAGTGCGAGCCGTCCTTGCGGACGCGCCAGCCTTCCTCCTCGTAGCGTCCGGTGCGCGCGGCGACCTCGAGCTCGGCGGCCGGGTGACCGGTCGCCCGGTCCTCGTCGGTGTAGAAGCGCGAGAAGTGCGATCCGATGGCCTCTTCGGCGGTGTAGCCCTTGAGGTTCTCGGCACCCGGGTTCCACGTGACGATGCGGCCCCGCGGGTCGAGCAGGAAGATCGCGTAGTCGTGGACGCTCTCGACCAACAGCGCGAGCTGGCGGGCCCGGTGCTCGTCGGTCCCCACGTACAGGTCGTCGCCGTCCCCGATGGTCGACACGGTCTCCGCCTCGCCCCTCAGCGATCTCCGTTGCCGGCGGCACGCTCGGAGATGAACCCGACGAGATCGCCGAAGCGGTCCTTCAGGAAGTGACGGGTGGCGCCGGCCTGCGCGAACTGCCGCTCGGCGCCCGGGACCGCGGTGAACGCGACGATCTCGAGGTCGGCCAGCAGGGCCTTCAGCTCGCGGGTCGTCGTGACGCCGTCCATGCCCGGCATGTTCTGGTCGACGACCGCGAGGTCTGGCGGGTCGACCGCGGCGAGCGCGAGGGCCTCCTCGCCGCCGCTGGCCTCGAGCACCATGACGTCACCGTTGTCGCTCAGCATCGCGCGCAGCAGCGCACGGATGTCCGGCGCGTCGTCGACGACCAGGACGCGGAGCGGCTCACGGGATGGGATCGGACGGTCCACTGATTCAGTAGTCGGCTCGCCACGCCGGGAACTCCAGCGCCGCGTGTCGGGAAGCACAGAGGCCGGACCGTATCGAGGGAGGCCGCCGGGGCATGTGCTGAGGCCTTCCGGCGCGGCCCTGTCGCTAGAGGGCGGAGCGGCGCGCCTTGAGGTCGATGGCCTCCAGCAGGTCGCCCAGCTGCGCCTGCCGGCGGAGCAGCACGAGCCGCTTGTCCATGGGGAAGTCCCCGACGTCGAGCTTCTCGGCGACGTTGACCAGTTCCTTGACGACTTGGGTACGGTCGAGAATGCGTCGCATGTCACAAAGGGTAGCGGTCGCACCCAATCCGGCCGCTAACGATCGCCGACGTCTGCCCAGTGACATAAGGAGTGGCCCAAGGCCGTACGTATCGGAGTCCAGTTTCAACCGCAGCATGCGTCGTTCGACGCGATGCGCCGTGCGTGGCGGGAGGCCGAGGAGATCGGCGTCGACACGATCTTCACCTGGGACCACTTCTACCCGCTCTACGGCGAGGCCGACGGCCGGCACTTCGAGGCGCTCACGACGCTCGCCTCCATGGCCGAGGTCACCGAGAACGCGCAGATCGGCGCCCTGGTCATCTGCAACTCCTACCGCAACCCGGAGCTGCTGGCCGACGCGCACCGCACGATCGACCACATCGCGGGCGGCCGGGTGATCCTTGGCATCGGCGCCGGCTGGTTCCAGCGCGACTACGACGAGTACGGCTACGAGTTCGGCGACGCGCCCGCCCGGCTGCGGGCGCTCAAGCGCGACCTGCCCCGGATCCGCGAGCGCCTCGGCAAGCTCAACCCCCCGCCGATGGGCGAGATGCCGATCCTCATCGGCGGCAGCGGCGAGAAGGTCACGCTCAAGCTCGTCGCCGAGCACGCCGACCTCTGGCACGGCTTCGGCGACGCCGAGACGTTCAAGAAGAAGAACGAGATCCTCCTCGGTCACTGCGCCGACGTCGGGCGCGACCCGGCCGAGATCGAGCGCACCTGGGGCGTGCACGCGGACGTGACCGAGCACGCTGAGGACCTTCACGCGGCCGGCGTGCAGCACATCATCGCCGGGATCGGCGGCGACGGGACCGGCTACGACCTGGGCGTCGCGCGCGAGCTGGTCGCCTGGCGCGACCGCGTCAACGCCGGCTGAGGCCGCTCCGCGCATGAGCGCCCACACGCTCGACGCCCTGCCCGCGTGGGAGGACGGGACCGTCGCGGTCCTGTCGACCGGCGCCGGCGCCCCGCACGCGATCCCGATCTCGACCTGCGTGCGGGCCGGCGACCGGGCCGTGCTGTTCGCGCTCGCGCTGCGCCGCGAGTCGCTGGCGCGCCTGCGCACCGATCCGCGGGCGGCGCTCACGTTCCTGGCCCGGGACATCGCCTGCACGGCGCTGGGCACCGTCGTCGTGGC
>JAXDHL010000267.1:0-19524 GCA_034664525.1 Solirubrobacteraceae bacterium | reverse complement strand
CGCGGAGCCCCGACGGCGGCGTGATCGCCGACTACCTCGGTCCGGTCGACGACCCGGCCGCGCTCGCGGCCCGGCTGGAGGCGGTTCCGGGGGTCGTCGGCCACGGGCTGTTCGAGCCCGCCCTGGTCTCCGACGTCCTGATCGCGCGCGGCGAGCAGGTCGAGCACCGGCGCTTCGACTAGGGTCGCCGCCGTGCCGGTCTCCCCGCAGGACGTCGCGCGCCGTGCAGGCCACCCGCGCGGCCGAGCGGGCTTAGCAGCGCGGCTTGCGGCACGATCAGCGCCGCCGCAACGACCGCCACTCCTCGACCGCGGTCACCTCCCGCGCCGCCTCCGGATCCCCCGGCAGCAGATCGAGATCGTGCGCCCCGTCGGCGCACCACAGACCCGGGTGGCGATCGACCCACCGCTGGGCATCGCGGCGACCCGCGTCCACGAGCCGCTGCGCGAACCCGGAATCGAACAGCAGGAACGAGAGCAGCTCGGCGCCCCGCTCGCCCGTCCCCAGCAGGGCGGAGAGCAGCGCGTGCTCCGGGTCACGCAGCGCCCGCAATCCGCCGATGCGCTCGTTGACCGCCTCCTGGGCCAGCCGCGCCGCCTCGCCGCGCTCCGCGGGCGCGACCAGCGCGTATGAGATCCGCCGGTACGGCGAGGCGCCCGAGCCGGCCCGGTAGCGCCGCGCCGCCCCCGCGGCGCTGTTGAGTGTCCCCTCCACGAAGTGCGCATTGACCGCCGCGAGCCGGTGCAGGTCCGCGCCGACCTGGTCCACGAGCAGCCCGTCGAGCACGTTCGAGGCGACGTCGCCGAGCGACGGCGGGCCGCCGGAGGGCCGCTGCGCCGCGGGCCCCGCAGCGAACGGTGCGACGCCGATCACGACGACTCGGTCGGCACCGAGCCGCAGCGCCGGCTTCAGCGGCGCGTTGAGGCGCGTCCCCCCGTCGATGAACCAGCCCTCGGCGCCCGCCGGCGCCGGGACGTGCACCGGCGGGAACACGAACGGGATCGCCGCCGAGGCCATCACGTGCGGCTTGGCCAGCCGAGTCCCGACGTAGGCGAGCTCCTCCCCCGGCCGGCGCTCGGGCACCCGCCCCGCGGTCTCGACGAACGCCACCGGGCCGCCGCGCTCGAGGCTCGTCGCCACCGTGCACAGCGCGTGCACGTGCCCGGCGGCGACGTTGCGGTGCACGGCGTTCCAGTCCACCCAGTCGTCCAGCGAGCGGGTGAGCGGCGACGGGTCCAGCAGGCCGGCGCTCCCGGTCCCGCCGGGAAGCCCGAGCCGCCCGAGGGCGACACGCGCGGCCGTGCGCAGGGTCGCCGGCCCGAGCACGCGCGAGACGACCTGGCCGCGCCGCAGCCCGGTCCAGCGCGCGACCAGCGCCGCCGCCTGCCGCTCCGCGTCCAGATGGGCGACCGAGGCCAGCATGGCGGCGTTGATCGCGCCGACGCTCGTGCCGCAGATGATGGTCGGGCGCTCTCCCCGCGCCGCCAGCAGCGGCAGCAGCACGGAGAGAGCACCGGCCTCGTACGCGCCGCGCGCGCCGCCCCCCGGCAGGACGAGCGCCACCCTCGGCGTTGCGCGGATCGCGGCGGTCACGGCTCGCACAGCCTCGAACCGCCGGCGCGCGAGCGGTATGGCCCGCGGTCCAGACGCGCCGTGCGCGCGAGCGCCCGCGCGTCAGAGCGCCCGCCACGATGGACAACCCGGGCACCGGGTTTCTCGACGCGCGGAGGATGCCCGCACCGATGGCCGCGGCCATGCTCTGACCATGCCGGCTTTGACGGACCGCGAGCCTGGGCAGTCCAGCAACCGCATGGCTCCCTATCTCGAGGCCGAGACCGCGGCCGGGTCGCCGCGGCCGGCGTATGGCGCGCTGCTCGCCGGCCTCGTCACCACCGACCTCGGCGCGCTCGCCGGCGACGTCACGGACACGCTGGCCGAGGGCGGCGTCGTCTTCGGCCCCGGGCGCGCGCCGTTCCGGGTCGACCCGGTGCCCCGCGTGATCACCACCGAGGAGTGGGAGCCGCTGGCGGCCGGGCTGTGCCAGCGCACCCGCGCGCTCGACCGGTTCGTGTGCGACGTCTACGGGCGCCAGCGGATCGTCCGCGAGGACGTGGTGCCGGCCAGCGTCGTGCGCTCGGCCGAGTACTTCGAGCCGCTGCTCCAGCAGGCCGTCCATGACGAGCGTCGCTGGATCACGATCGCCGGGATCGACGTCGTGCGCTGCCCCGACGGCGCCTTCCGCGTGCTCGAAGACAACGTCCGCACGCCGTCCGGGCTCGCCTACGCGCTCGCGGCGCGCGATGCCGTGACCCGCCACGTGCCGGCCGCCGGGCTGGCCCCGCAGGCGCTCGAGCCGTCACTGTCCTTCCTTGCCGACGCCCTGCGCGCCGCCGCGCCCGACGGCGTCGAGGAGCCGCTGGTCGCGCTGCTCACCGACGGCCCGGGCAATACCGCCTACTACGACCACCGCCGGCTGGCGGACCAGCTCGGCCTCGCGCTCGTGCGCCCGGTCGACCTGCGCCTGCGCGACGGCCGCCTCGTCGGCCGCGACGGCGAGCGGGAGTTCCGGATCGACGTCATCTACCGCCGCACGGACGAGGACCGCTTGATCGACCCGCGCGGCGGCACGACCGCGATCGCCGACCTGTTGCTGGAGCCGTGGGCGCGTGGCAAGCTCGGGCTCGTCAACTGCTTCGGGACCGGCGTCGCCGACGACAAGCTCATCCATTCGCACGTCGAGGACATGATCCGCTTCTACCTCGACGAGCAGCCGCTGATCGAGTCCGTCCCCACGTGGGACCTGTCGCGGCCGGGCGCGCTCAACCGCGTGCTGGAGCGCCTGGACACCCTGGTGGTCAAGCCGCGGTCCGGCCACGGTGGGGCCGGCGTGGTGATCGGCCCGCGCGCCGGCGCCCGCGAGCTCGACCGGGCGGCCGCCGCGCTGAAGGCCAACCCGCGCGCTCACATCGTGCAGGAGACCGTGCCGCTGTCGTTGCACCCGACCGTCGTCGACGGCGCGCTCGAGCCGCGCCACGTCGACCTGCGCCCGTTCGTGTTCCTGGGCGCCGGCGACGCCGCCCACGCGCTGCCCGGCGGCCTGACCCGCGTAGCGTTCGACAAGGACGAGATGGTCGTGAACTCCTCACGCAACGGCGGCGCCAAGGACACGTGGGTGGTCGCGTGAGGCCGCTGATCGGCGTGACGACGTCCGAGGTGCGCGAGGTCGTGAAGTCCTCCGAGCAGGGGGAGCCGCCGCAGCGCGAGATGACGCTCGGCCTGCACTACCTGACGGCCGTCGAGCGCGCCGGCGGGATCCCGGTCGTCCTGCCGCCGATGGACGGCGACGCCATCGACGCGCTGCTCACCCACCTGAGCGGCGTCTGCCTGAGCGGCGGCCCCGACCTGCACCCCGGCGGCTACCTCAACGATCCGCACCCGCTGCTCGGGCCGACGTGGCCGTTGCTCGACGCCTTCGAGCTCGAGCTCGCCCGCCGCGCCGACCTGCGCGGCTTGCCGATCCTCGGGATCTGCCGCGGTGCGCAGGCGCTCAACGTCGCCCGCGGCGGCACGCTGCATCAGCACCTGCCCGACGTCACCGACGGGAGCATCCAGCACCGCCAGACGGCGCCCGCCCGCACCTCGACCCACGAGGTGCGGATCGAGCGGACGTCGGCGGTCGGCCGCGCCGTGGGCACGACCATCGCCGCCGTCAACACCTTCCACCACCAGGCCGTCGACGTCCTCGGTGCCGGGCTGCGTGCCGTCGCGCACGCCCCGGACGGGATCGTCGAGGCGATCGAGGCCACGGACCGGCCGCATGTGCGCGGCGTCCAGTGGCATGCCGAGACCCTGGTCGACCGCCCGCCGCAGCTGGCGCTCTTCACCGAGCTCGTCGCTGCCGCGGCCCGCGCGTGAGCGTCCTGACCGGCACGCGCACCACCCCGGGATGGGCCACCTGGGCGCCGGGGCCGCGCCCGGCCGCGCCCTGGACGGTCGGGATCGAGGAGGAGGTGATGCTGCTCGACCCGCGCGACTGCAGCCTGGCCTCGCGCGTCGACGCGGTGATGGCCGCCGCCGCCCCCGAGCTCGCGCCGCATCTCGCCCAGGAGACCCACGGGTCCGCGGTCGAGCTGGCCACCGACCCGCACGAGTCGGTGCCCGGCGCGATCGAGGAGCTGACACGGCTGCGTGGGCAGCTCGAGGGCACCCTGCGCGGCCTCGGCCTGGCCGGCGCCGCCGCCGGCACGCACCCGTTCGCGACCTGGCAGGAGATCCACGTCTCGGCGGGCGAGCGCCAGCAGCAGGTCCACCACTCGATGCGCGAGCTGGCCCGCCGCGAGCCGACCTTCGCCCTGCACGTCCACGTCGCCGTCCCGGATCCCGAGGACGCGATGCGGGCGATGAACCGGATGCGCGCCCACGTGCCGCTGCTGCTCGCGCTGTCGGCCAACTCGCCGTTCTGGCAGGGCCGCGACTCCGGCCTCGCGTCCGCGCGCGTGCCGCTGTTCGGGGCGTTCCCGCGCTCGGGCCTGCCGCGGGCGTTCGCCTCCTACGGCGAGCTGGTGGAGACGACGGACCTGCTGATCCGCTGCGGCGCCTTCCCCGAGCCGACGTTCATCTGGTGGGACCTGCGGCTGCAGCCGCGCTACGGCACGCTCGAGGTGCGGGTCATGGACGCCCAGTCGCGGATCGTCGCCACCGCCGCGCTGGTCGCCCTGGTGCAGGCCCTGGTCCGGATCGAGACCGAGGAGGACGGCGGCCTCGCGCCGCGCTCGCTGGTCGATGCGCCCGAGGTGCTCGAGGAGAACCGCTTCCTGGCGCTGCGCGACGGAACCGAGGCGCACCTGCTCGACCCCGACCGCGGCGGCACCGTCGGGGTGCCGGAACTGCTCGAGCGCGTGCTCGAGACCGTGGCGCCGGTGGCCGCGAGCCTCGGTAGCGCGCGGGCGCTGCACGGGATCGAGGACCTGGTGGCGTTCCCGGGTCCGGCGCGCCAGCGCGCCGCCGCGCGCGGGCCGCGCGGGCTGATCAGCCTCGTGAACGACCTGATCGACGCGTTCTGACAGTCTCCCCGAGCTGATGTGCGGCATCGCCGGAGAGCTGCGGCGCGATGGGCGCCCCGACGTCGACGCCCTGCGCCGGATGCAGGACGCGATGGCCCCGCGCGGTCCGGATGGGGACGGCCTGTGGGCCGAGCGCCGGACCGGGCTCGCGCACCGCCGACTGAGCATCATCGATCTGTCAGAGCGCGGTGCGCAGCCGATGGTCGACCCGCTGCTCGGGCTCGTGATCGTCTTCAACGGGATCATCTACAACCATCGCGAGCTACGGCGCGAGCTCGAGACGGCCGGCCACGCCTTCTTCTCGTCATCCGACACCGAGGTGGTGCTGAAGGCCTACGCCGAGTGGGGCGAGCGCTGCGTCGAGCGCTTCAAGGGCATGTTCGCGTTCTGCGTCGTGCACCGCGAGTCCGGGCGGGCGTTCCTGGCCCGCGACCGGCTCGGGGTCAAGCCGCTGTATCTGGCCGAGGCCACCGGCGCGCTGCGCTTCGCCTCCTCCCTGCCGGCGCTGCTGGCCGGCGGCGGTGTGGACACGACCGTCGACCCGGTCGCGCTGCACCACTACCTGTCCTTTCACTCCGTCGTCCCGGCGCCGCGCACGATCCTCGCCGGCGTGCGCAAGCTCCCGCCGGCGACAACGCTGACCGTCGAGCCCGACGGCACCCGCCGCGAGCGTCGCTACTGGCGCGCGGAGTTCGAGCGCGACCCGGCGCGCGTGGACTGGTCACCGGCCGAATGGGCCGAGGCCGTCCACGGCGCGCTGCGGACGGCGGTCGAGCGGCGGATGGTCTCCGACGTCCCGGTCGGCGTGCTGCTGTCCGGCGGGCTGGACTCGTCGCTGATCGTCGCCCTGCTCGCCGAGTCGGGGCAGAGCGGCCTGATGACGTTCTCGGTCGGCTTCGGCGACGTCGGCGGTCGCGAGGGCAACGAGTTCCGCTACTCGAACCTCGTCGCCGAGCGCTTCGGGACCGACCACCGGACCTTCGAGGTCGCCGAGGAGCGGATGCTCGACGCGCTGCAGCGGACGATCCTGGCGATGAGCGAGCCGATGGTCTCGCACGACTGCGTCGCCTTCCACCTGCTCTCCGAGGAGGTCGCGCCACACCGCAAGGTCGTCCAGTCCGGGCAGGGCGCCGACGAGGTCTTCGGCGGCTACTACTGGTACCCGCCGCTCGCGGAGGCGTCCGCCGCCGACGGCGCGGGCGTCTACAAGCGGCACTTCGTGGACCGCCCGCACGCGGAGATGGCCGAGGTGCTCGAGGCGCGCTTCCGCTGCGACGAGGACGTGTCCGGCGCCTTCGTCGACGCCCACTTCGCCGAGCCGGGCGCGGCCACCGCCGTCGACCGCGGCCTGCGGATCGACGCCGAGGTGATGCTCGTCGACGATCCGGTCAAGCGCGTCGACAACATGACGATGGCCCACGGGCTCGAGGCCCGGACGCCGTTCCTCGATCACGACCTGGTCGAGCTGGCGGCGGCGGTCCCGCCCGAGCTCAAGCTGGCCGAGGGCGGCAAGGGGATCCTCAAGGCGGCCGCGCGCGGCGTCGTGCCGGACGAGGTGATCGACCGGCCGAAGGGCTACTTCCCCGTCCCCGCCCTCTCGCATCTCGAGGGCGGCGTGCTCGAGCTGGCGTGCGAGACGCTTACGTCATCGCAGCGCGGCATCGTGCGCCCGGCCTATGTGGAGCGGCTGCTGGCCGACCCCAACGGCGAGCGCACGAGGCTCGACGGCTCGAAGCTCTGGCAGGTCGCGCTGCTCGAGCTCTGGCTCGACGCACACGTCACCTAACCGGCGCCGACCGGCCGGCCGTCGTCCAGGTACGGCCGCTGGTCGCGCGGCGCGTTGCGCAGCCGCGAGTGGCGGTAGCCGTAGACGGCGTAGACGATCAGGCCGAGCACGAGCCAGCCGAGGAACCGCAGCCACGTCGCCGCCTCGAGCTTGGTCATCAGGAACACGCACAGGGCGATGCCGATCACCGGGAACACGGGCACGAACGGGACGCGGTAGCCGCGCTCCATGTCCGGCTTGGTCCGGCGCAGCCAGATGACGCCGATGTTGACGAGCACGAAGGCGAACAGCGTCCCGATGTTGACGAGCTTCGCGATCTCGGCCAGCGGCACGACCGCCGCCAGGATCGCGATCGGGATGGCGAACACGACCGTCGCCCGCACCGGGGCGCCGGTGCGGGCCGAGGTCCGGCCCATCGCGCGCGGCAGCAGGCCATCGCGCGACATCGAGAAGGCGATCCGGGTCTGGCCGAACAGCACGGTCAGGACCACCGACGTGATCGCGATCAGCGCCCCGAAGGAGATGACGTCGGCCGCCCAGCCGACCCCGGCGCCGTCGGACAGCGCGTTGGCCAGCGGGGCCTCGGCGCCGCTGAGCTTGCCGGCCGGCAGCGCGCCGACCGCGGCGATCGCGACGAGGATGTAGATGATCGTCGCGATCACGAGCGCGCCGATGATGCCGATCGGCAGGTCGCGCTGCGGGCGCCTGGTCTCCTCGGATCCGGTCGAGACCGCGTCGAAGCCGATGTAGGCGAAGAAGATCAGCGCGGCGCCGTCGACCACGCCGCTGAAGCCGTGCGGGGTGAAGTTGTGGAAGTGGTCGCCGTTGAACGCCGTGAACGCCACGACGCAGAACAGCCCGAGGATGGCGATCTTGACGGCCACCATGACCGTGTTGGTGCGCGCCGACTTGCGCACGCCGGCGACCAGCAGCGCCGCGACGGCGAGCACCAGGAACGCGGCCGGCAGGTTGACGGTCCCGCCCTCCCCGGGCGGGTTGGCGATCGACTGCGGCAGCGTGATGCCGAACAGGCTGTCGAGCAGGTCGGAGAGATACTGGCCCCAGCCCACCGCGACCGCAGCCACGGCGACGCCGTACTCGAGGATCAGGTCCCAGCCGATGATCCAGGCGATGATCTCGCCCATCGTCGCGTAGGAGTACGTGTAGGCGGAGCCGGCCACCGGGATCGACGAAGCGAGCTCGGCATAGGACAGCGCGCTGAAGACGCAGGTCAGGCCGGCGAGCACGAACGACAGGACGATCGCCGGGCCCGAGTCACCGATCGCCTCGCCGATGATCACGAAGATCCCGGTGCCGATGATCGCCCCGATGCCGAGCGCGGTCAGATCCAGCGCACCGACGGCCCGGCGGAGCTTGGAGCCCTCCTCGTCGGTGTCCGCGATCAGGCGGTCGATGTCCTTGGTGGCGAACAGCCCGTCGTGGGCTTCCTGCCGGCCGCTGGAGCCGGGAGCGGGACGGTCCTGCCCGGGCTGCTGTCCGACGTACGCCATGTGACCGTTCCCCCAGAGTGTCGATGGACCTCTTGGCGGGCGGGCTTGCCGCACGCGTCGGTCCCCAAACCGGCGCTGGGGGACGGTGTCAGCGCTCGACGCGTTCCGGCCGGCGGTGCGCCGGCACCGGCGCGGGGGTGCGGGTGCGGCGCGGGGCGGGCGCGGGCTCGCGGTCGCCGTCGTGGTCGCGGCGGCGGTGCGGCCACGGCGCGGCGTCGGGCATCGGCAACGGGAGCGGGAGACCGCCCGGATCGGGGGGCGGCATGTCCGGATCGAACGGGTCGGAGCCGCCGGGGCCCTCGTCATCCGCGTCGTCGTCGTCCTCGCGCAGCTTGAAGAACCAGACGAGCCACAGGATCAACCCCCCGACGTCGAAGACGCGCAGGCCGACCATGAAGATCCACCCCTCCAGGCTCATCCCGATCTGAAACATAAGCCGTTTTGGGCGCGGCGTCACGCCTTCTCGGTCAGTCTTCGACCCGGGCGGCCGTCACGGCGTCCGGCGCGAACGCCAGCGTCGTCGCCTGCCGCGCAGTCCGCAGCCGCACCGCGCCGCCGCGCAGCGTCCATGCGCCGGGTCCGGCCGGCCGCGCGCGCAGTCCCTCCTGCAGCTCGCCGCGCAGGGCGGCGGCGAACTCGCGGGCGTCCCGCGGCGTGTCCCAGCGCCAGCGCATGACGAGCACGTCGCGGCCCGGGCAGGGCGCCCCGCACGGAGCGCTCCCGCGCCGCCAGAGCTCGTAGCGGTCACCGCCCCAGCCCGCGGCCGCCTGCGCGGCTGGGCGCCCCGAGCGCAGCAGCAGCTGGCCCGTCTGCCACTCGCCGAACGTCCCGGCGGTCAGGCGCGTCCAGCCGCTTCCGAGCCGGGTGGCGAGGCGCGGCAGCCGCACGCGGTCGGGGACCTCGACCCGCAGCCACTTCTCCGGGTGCAGGACCTGCTCGCTGGAGACGGGCGGCCGCGAGCGCTCGGCCAGGTCGACCAGCGTCCAGCGCCCGCCGGCGCGCCGCAGCAGGTCGGCGACGAACGCCTGGCCGGCCTGGTAGGGGAACAGCAGCCCGGCGACGACGAACGGCGGAAGGTCGCCCGTCGACGGCACCGCGAAGGCGCTGCTGAGGATGCCGGCGAGCGCCTCGTCGCTCTTGAAGTGGCGGCCGAGGTAGTCGTACATGACCGTGGTCGCCGTCCCCTCGACGAGCGCGGTGTAGGCCAGGCCGGTGTCGTCGCCGGTCTCTGAGCGCTTCGTGTCGAGCCCGATCGCCTGATCCTCGAGGGCATGGTCGAGCTCGTGCGCCAGCGTGATCTCGTCGAGCACGCGGTTGGCCGCGCCGGCCCCGTCGACGATCCGCAGCCGCTTCGAGCCCGGGTCGTAGTAGCCGGCCACCTGCTCGCCGAAGATCGCAGCGTTGAGCCGGCCCACGTCGGTCCCGGGCGGATACAGCCCCAGCAGCGTGTACAGGGCCTCGTCGGCGCGCTGGGCAGCGGCCGGCTCGCCGCGCTCGAAGTCCGCCGCGCCCTCGCGGCGGGCCTGGGCGGCGCTGACGCGCAGCGGCTGCGGGACGGACCGGTAGCGCAGGCCGCGGATCGCCTCCACGCGGCGGGCGATCGTCACGACCGGCGCGGCCGGCGCGGCGCCGGCGTCCGGTCGCTTGTCGGTCGCGAACCCGACCGGGACGAGGATCGCCAGCAGGACGCCGATGATCGCCAGCGGCAGGCGCACGCGGGGTCGCGGGCTACGGGATGATCGGGCCCGGCGGCAGCCCGTCGATCGTGTCGACGAGCAGATCCACGACCTGGCCGGCGGGTTGCCCGGCCACGGGCACCTGGTTGGTTACCGACTTCACGCCGTCGCCGACCTGGCGGACCGGACTCGGGGTCGTGGTGGGCGCGGGCGTCGCCGGCGGCGGCGCGGTGGCGGTCGGCGCCGGGGCCTGCGTGACCGGCTGCGGGGGGCGCACGCCGGCGCTCGGTCCGGAGTCCGATGACGGGCGCTGGGTCGCGCCGCCACCGCCGGAGGCCGGCGACGTGGTGCCCCGCCTGATCAGCGGGCTGCGGCGCCGGGTGGCGCTCGGGCCCACTCGGGCCAGCAGTCTCCCCGCCTCGTCGGCCGGCACCCGATCACCGCGGCCGGCGGGCGCGATCTGCGGCAGCTGGGGGCCGCTCAGTGCCTGCCCGATCGAGCGGATGCCGCCGATCCCGCCGCCGCCGATCCCAACCGCCAGCGCCGCTGCGATGATGGCCGCGGGTGCGACCACCGCGCCCACCGCCGCGCCGTAGGTCCGGCGGCGCCAATCCCGAAGCAGGTCCATAGTGCGCCGCAAGCGTAGACGGTGCGGTATACGACGTCCGTACCTCATTCGTCGAGGTCACATCACCAGTGCGCCGGCTCTCGATCGCCCGATCCCTCCTGCTCGCCCTCGTCGGCCTCACGCTGGCGCTCGCCGCCGTGGCCGCGCTGGGCGTCGCGTCGCTCTACGCCGCCCGCCAGACCTACGAGGACGCGCTCGCGCGCTCGTACGCGGGCGAGGTGACCGCGGCCAACATCCTCGCCGCCGGCGTCGTCGAGGAGACGATCCTGCGCTCCGAGCGGGGCGGCGTCTCCGGTCGCCGCCGGGCGTCCGCCGCGTTCGACCGTGCGATCGCCGCCGCGCGGGCCGCCGCCGCCGGCGATCCGCGCTCGCAGGCGCTGGTGGCGCGAGCCGCGGGCGCCGAGCAGCGCGTCCGCGCGGCCGCCGGCGTCGCCCGGGGCCTCGGCCCGGCGGCGGCCCGCCGCCGCAACCGCGAGCTGGACCGCGTCGCCGGCGAGCTGCGCCAGGGCCGCGCCGCCGCCGCCGGGCTCGCCGCCCGCCAGGCCACGCGCCGCCGGGACGCCCGCGACGCCGCCTCGTCGCGGACACACCGCGCGTTCGTGCTCTCGCTCGTCGCCGGCGTGCGCGCGCTCGTGGCCGCGCTCGCTCTCGTCTCCCTGCTCGTGGCCGGCCTGCGGCGCCCGCTGACGACGCTGGTGGCCGCCACACGGCGGCTCGCCGACGGCGACCTCCACACGCGCGTCGAGCCCGACGGCCCGGCCGAGCTGCGCACGCTCGGCTCCGCCTTCAACGCGATGGCCGGCGATCTCGAGACCGCGCAGGCGCGGGTCGACGAGAGCCGCCGCCGGCTCGCCGCCGCCATCGAGTCGCTCGGCGACGCGCTCGTGATCTGCGACGGCTACGGCCGCGTCGTCCAGGTCAACCCGCGCGCGGGAGACCTCGTCCCGGAGCTCGGCGTCGGCGCCGGCGTTGCCGAGCCCGGCGGCCCGCTGCCGCAGCTCGAGGAGGCACTCGGCAGCGAGGTGGAGGTCGACCACCACGGCCGCACGCTCGCGGTCACGGCTGCGCGCATGGGCCCGCGGCTCGAGGACGGCGTCGTCTTCACGGTCCGAGACACCACCGAGCGAGCGCGGCTCGAGCGGGCCAAGAGCGACTTCGTGGCCACCGCCTCGCACGAGCTGCGCTCGCCGCTGACCTCGATCAAGGGCTTCGTCGAGCTGCTGCAGGCGACCAGGCTCAACGACCGCCAGCGCGAGTTCCTCGACATCATCGCGCTGTCGACCAACCGGCTCGTCGACCTCGTCAACGACCTGCTCGACGTCGCGCGCGTCGAGGCCGGGCAGCTCGAGATCCAGCGCCGCCGGATCGCGGTCTCCGAGGCCGTGCGCGAGGTCGCCGCCCTGATGCGCCCCCGCTTCGACGAGCGCCGCCAGCTGCTCGAGGTGGAGATCGCACCCGCGCTCCCGGTCGCCTGGGCCGACCCCGCGCGGGTGCGCCAGATCGTCACCAACCTGCTCACCAATGCGCACCTCTACACGGACGAGGGCGGCCGGGTGGCGGTCAAGGTGGGCGCGTCCGACGGCGCCGTCCTGCTGTCCGTGACCGACACCGGCAAGGGCATGACGGCCGAGCAGGTCGAGCGTGTCTTCGACCGCTTCTACCGCGGCGACGAGGTCGGGACCGGCAGCGGGCTCGGGCTCTCCATCGTGCGCTCGCTGGTCGAGCTGCACGACGGGACGATCGAGGTCCACTCCGAGGTCGAGATCGGGACGACCGTCACCGTCCGCCTTCCCCGCGCCCCCGCGGCGAGCGAGCTGGTCGAGCCGCGCGAGGCGCTGCACGGCCGGCGCGTCCTCGTCGTCGACGACGAGCCGGCGGTGTCGCGTCTGATCGCCGCGCAGCTCGAGCCCTACGAGGTCGAGTCCACGATCGCCGCCAGCGGACCGGAGGCGCTCGAGCTGCTGCGCCTCGAGCGCTTCGACGCGGTGACGCTCGACATCCTGCTCGGCGGCATGGACGGCTTCGAGGTCCTGCGCGCGATCCGCGACGACCCCGAGCTCGCCCGCACGCCGGTGATCGTCGTCTCGGTGATGGCCGGCCAGGACGCGCTGGCGGCCGAGTGGTCCGTCACCAAACCCATCAACGCCGACGAGCTGACCGACGCGATCGGCTCGGCGATCCTCGCGGGGCGGGCCCGCGTCCTGGTGGTGGGACGGAGCGAGCTGCGGGGGACGGTGGGGCCGCTGCTGGGACAGGGCGGTATCGACTTCGCGTGGGCCACGACGGGCGCCGAAGCCGCCCGGCTGTGCGAGGAACGGCACTTCGAGGTGGCGCTCGTCGACGCCGGGATGCGCTCGCCGCAGGCCGCGCTGGCGCAGCTCGATCTGCGTGGCCGGCGGCTGCGCCGATCGGTGGTCGTCTTCTCCACCGGTGACGAGTCACCCGGCATGGCCCGCCTCGATCCGGACCCGATGCCGGTCGAGGACGCCACCCGCGCGGTGGTGGCGGCGTTACGGACCTCCGCAATCGCCGAGGCCGAGCGTTAGTCTGCCGCAGGGTGCACAGGGTGCAGGGTCACGGGGTGCAAGCCGACGATGCTGTTGTGGACGCCCTTCGTGATGCGCTGGCACGCTGCGAGGAGGAGCTCGTGACGCTGCGGGCCGAGCTCGAACGCCGCGAGCACGAGGCGGCGGCCCGCTCGTCCCAGCTCGAGCGCTACGCCGCCGACCTGCGCGAGACCTTCAAGCAGGAGCGCGAGCGCTCGCAGGAGCTCAACCGCTCCTACCGGGCCACGGTACGCGCGCTCGCCAACGCGGTCGAGGCGCGCGACGCCTACACGGGTCGCCACGCCGAGCGGGTCGCGGCCTACGGGCTCGAGATCGCCGCCGCCGCCGGGCTCGACATCGCCGGGACGCCCGAGATGGAGTTCGGATTCCTGCTGCATGACGTCGGCAAGGTCGCGGTCCCCGACGCGATCCTGTTCAAGGCGACGGGGCTGACCAACGAGGAGTACGCGCTGATCCGGCGCCACCCGCACATCGGCTGGGAGATCCTGCGCGAGATCGACTTCCTGGGCGAGGCCAAGCTCGTCGTGCGCCACCACCACGAGCGCTGGGATGGCACCGGGTACCCGGACGCGCTGCGCGGCGAGGACATCCCGCTCGCGGCGCGCATCTTCTCGGTGGCCGACACGCTGGACGCCCTGACCACGACGCGGCCCTACCGCCCGGCGTCGCCGTTCGGCGTGGCGCGCGAGATCATCGTCGCGGCGGCGGGCACGCAGTTCGACCCGGCCGTCGTCGAGGCCTACTGCCGCGTGCCGGACGAGCGCTTCGAGGCGCTGAGGGCGGCGCTGTGAGCCGGACGATCCTGGTCGTCGACGACGATCCGCTGATCCGGCGCCTGATCGCGACGACGCTCGAGGACGTGTCGGGCTTCAACCTGGTCGAGGCCGAGGACGGCGTCGCCGCCCTCGAGCGCGCCGAGGCGGCCGCGCCCGCGATCGTCTTCCTCGACATCGACATGCCGCGCATGGACGGCATCACCGCCTGCGAGCGGTTGCGCTCCGCGCCGGGCACGTCGTCGTCGATGATCGTGATGCTGACCGCGGCGACCGACGACCGGGCGGAGCGGCGTGCGGGCGAGGCGGGCGCCGACCTGTTCCTGACCAAGCCGTTCTCGCCGCTCGAGATCCTGCGGCTGGTCGACCGGATCGGCCAGCGACAGGCCGGCTAAGCCCGTGTGGCGAGCTCGAGCTGGTCGAGGTTCGCGAGCGCGCGCTCGGCGTCGGCGGCGTTGCGCAGCGGCCGCAGGCGGCTGAGGCGGCCGGGCTTGAGCCGACCTGCGGCGATCTCGGGGTACACGCGGTCGTCCTCGGGCGCGGCCGGCGCCGACTCGCGGCGTGCCCGCAGCTCGGCGTGCTCGGCGATCGCGGCGCGCAGGTCCTGGTCGCCGGCGGTGGCGAGCGACTCGGTGAGCTGCCGCTCGAGCACGGTCAGCTCCCTCCGCGTCGCCCGGCGCACCCGGCGCGAGCCGGCGAAGCGGTCCCACGAGCGCGCGAACGCGAGCAGCGTCGTGCGGCCGCCGTGACGGTGGGCGGCGAGCATCGGGCAGATGCCGCCGTGGTCGTCGGTGTACGCGCCGACCACGATCGGATTCGCGTGGATGCCGTCGAGCATCGCCTCGCGGGTGGACACCGGCAGGGCGTCGATGGCGCGGCGGAGGTCGGTGATAGGGTCGCGCTCCCGTCGCATGGCGGCCACGGTATGGGCCGCGGTCGCCTCCGACAAGGGATCCCCTGCCCGTGACAGCGACCTTGCAGCAGCCGGCGTGAGGCTCGGCCTCAACCTCGGCTACTGGGGGCTCGGCGCACCGGTCGACCAGCAGCTCGAGCTCGTGCTGGAAGCCGAGCGGCTCGGGTTCGACTCCGTGTGGACCGCCGAGGCCTACGGGTCCGACGCGGCCACGCCGCTGGCGTGGCTGGCCGGGCAGACGTCGACGATCGGGCTCGGGTCGGCGATCTTCCAGATCCCCGGCCGCTCGGCGGGCATGACCGCGATGACGGCCGCGACGCTCGACCACCTGACGTCGGGGCGCTTCCGGCTCGGGCTGGGGACGAGCGGGCCGCAGGTCTCCGAGGGCTGGCACGGCGTGCGCTTCGGCAAGCAGCTCGCGCGGACGCGCGACTACGTCGAGGTCGTGCGGATGGCGCTGCGCCGCGAGCGCGTGGACTACGGGGGCGAGACCCTGACGCTGCCGCTCCCGGACGGGCCGGGCAAGGCGCTCAAGCTCACGATCGGGACCGTGCAGGAGCAGATCCCGATCTACATCGCGGCGATCGGGCCGAAGAACACCGCGCTTGCGGCCGAGATCGCCGACGGCTGGCTGCCGGTCCTGGTGTCGCCCGAGCACATGGCCGAGTTCCGGCCGGCGCTCGAGCAGGGATGGGCGGCGGCGGGCCGGACCGGTGCGGACTTCGACATCGCTCCGACCGTGACGGTCCGCGTCGACGACGACCTCGACGCCGCGCGCGACGTCATGCGCGGCTACGTGGCGCTGTACGTCGGCGGGATGGGGTCGCGACAGAAGAACTTCTACAACCGGCTCGTCGCGTCCTACGGGTTCGAGGATGCCGCCCGCGAGGTGCAGGAGCTCTTCCTCGAGGGCAAGAAGGACGAGGCGATGGCCGCGCTCCCGGGCGAGCTGATCGATGCCGTCGCGCTCTGCGGGCCGGCCGACCGCGTGCGCGAGCGGCTCGCGATCTATCGCCAGGCCGGGGTCGGCACGCTGCTCCTGTCGCCGATGGCGTCGACGCTCGAGGAGCGGACCGGCCAGCTGCGCCAGATCGCCGAGCTCGCAGCCGCCGCCGCCTGATGCGCATCCTGCTTGGCGCCTTCGGAGACCCCGGCCACGCATTCCCGATGCTGGCGCTGGGCTCGCGGCTGGCCGAGCGCGGGCACGACGTGTGCCTGCAGACATGGGTCAAATGGCAGGCCGACGTGGAGGCGGCGGGCATGACGTTCGCCGCCGCGCCGGAGTACCAGGTGTTCCCCACCCTGGACCGGCCGATGAAGCCCTACGAGGCGGCATCGGCGGCCGCCCGCGACACCGAGCCGCTGGTCCGCGACTTCTCGCCCGACGCGTGCGTGTCGGACATCCTCACGCTCGCGCCCGCGTGGGCGGCCGAGCTGCGGGACGTGCCGGTGGCCACGCTCGTCCCGCACGTCTGCCCGATGCCCGCTCCCGGGCTCCCGCCCTACTCGCTCGGCGCGCGACTGCCGCGCAGCGCGCTGGGGGCGTGGCTCTGGGGCCTCACGGACGGCCTGATCGAGAAGGGCCTCATCACCGGCCGGGCCGACTACAACGCCGCCCGGGCGCGGGTCGGGCTCCCGCCGCGCGGCGAGCTGCACACCGGCCTGTCGCGGGCGCTGACGCTGGTCGCGACGCTTCCGCAGCTCGAGTACCCGCGGCAGTGGCCGGCGTGGATGCGGGTCGTCGGGCCGCTGATGTGGGAGCCGCCGGGCGAGCATGTCGCGCCGCCGCCGGGCAGCGGGCCGGTGGTGCTCGTGGCCCCGTCGACCGCGCACGACGGCGAGGGTGCGCTGCTGCGTGCGGCCCTCGACGGGCTCGCGGGCGAGGACGTGCGGGTGATCGCGACCTGGAACGGGCGCCGCCCGCCGTGGCTCGACGGCTACGCGGTCCCGGCCAACGCCGTGCTCGTGCCCTGGCTGTCTTATGCGCGCTCGATGCCGGCCTGCGACGTGGTCGTCTGCCACGGCGGCCACGGCACGCTTGTGCGCGCGCTGACCCAGGGCTGCGCGGTGGTCGTCTCCCCCGCCGCCGGCGACATGTTCGAGAACGCCGCCCGCGCCGACTGGGCCGGCGTCGGCGTGCGCCTCCCGCGGCGGCTGCTCGGCGCGCGGTCGCTGCGGCTCGCCGTCCGGCGGGCGCTGTCGGACCCGGCGCTGCGCTCGCGGGCGCTCGAGGTCGCGGCCTGGTCGGCGACCCACGACGCGGCCACGAGCGCCGCGGAGCAGATCGAGGCGTGGGCGGGCGGCGTTGGCGTCCGGTCTGCCATGTTGGGTAGTGGGACGCCATGAGCAGCGCTCCGCCTCCCACCGCCGGATTCGAGCCGACGGTCGTCGTGGTCGAGCACGACCCCGCCTGGCCGGCCGCGTTCGCGGACGAGGCCTCGGCGCTGCGCGAGGCGCTCGGCGATCTGCTCGTCCGCATCGAGCACGTCGGCTCGACCTCGGTCGACGGCCTGGCGGGCAAGCCGATCATCGACACCCAGATCGCCGTCGCCCGCGTCGACGTCGCCGAGCTTTCCCGGCTCGTCGCGCCGCTCGGCTACGCCAACGTGCCGTGGTTCGCCGACGCGACGTACCCGTTCTTCGCCAAGCCCGCAGCGGGCATGCGCACCCACCACCTCCACGCCTGCCTGCCGGGCTCCGACGAGGAGTTCCGCCACCTCGCCGTGCGCGACTTCCTGCGCGCCCACCCGGACGAGGCCGGCGTCTACGGCTCGCTCAAGCGTGATCTGTTCATCCGCTTCCACGGCGACCGCCAGGGCTACGTCGACGGCAAGGACGGGTTCATGAAGGCGCTCGAGGCCCGCGCGGTCGCCTGGGCCCGCCCCGCCGCCTGACGCCGGCCCGCATCGCAGGCGGTCCCGGGGCCGGGATAAGTACCACTCACGGCCCGCGGCTGACCGAAACGGTTGCATTTCGGTTCGGCGCGGATGAAGACTGCGCCTCATGACCCGCACGGCATCGGTGCGGAGGGTCGCGGCGCTCTGGGCTGTCGCGATCTCCGCCTTGCTGGCCCTGGCCGCGCAAGCCAGGGCTGATGTGCCGCTGACCCCGGTCAGCGCCGACCCGTTCACCAACTCGACCAGTCAGCACGCGACGGAGGTGGAGCCGGACACGTACGCGTTCGGGTCGACGGTCGTGGCCGCGTACCAGGTCGGCCGGTTCTTCAACGGCGGCGCGACCGACATCGGCTATGCGCGCTCGTCCGACGGTGGCGGGACCTGGGACGTCTCGAGCTTCCTGCCCGGGCTCACCTCCAGCGCCGGTGCGTTCGGCGATCCGTCAAGTCCCTTCGAGCGCGTGAGCGACCCCAGCGTCGCCTATGACGCCAGGCACGGCGTGTGGATGGTCTCGTCGATCCCGCTGCTCCCGACCCTCGTCGTGCCGACGATCTTCGTGAGCCGATCGACCGACGGCGCCGCGACGTTCGGCGCGCCCGTCGAGATCCCGGCGCCGCCGGTGAAGCGGGTGAACCTCGACAAGAACTGGACCGCGTGCGACAACCACCCGGACAGCCCGTTCTACGGCAACTGCTATACGGAGTTCGACAACTTCGGGCAGGGCGATCTGGAGTACATGAGCACGTCGTCCGATGGCGGCCAGACCTGGAGCGTCCCGGTGTCGCCGGCCGGAAATCCCAAGGGCCTCGGCGGCCAGCCGGTCGTCCAGCCCGACGGAACGGTCGTCGTGCCGTTCGAGAGCCTGCACGGCACGATCGCGGCGTTCCGCTCGACCGACGGTGGCCAGACGTGGTCCAAGGAGACGGCGATCTCGAGGATCAGCTTCCACCCGGTCGCCGGAGGCCTGCGCACCAGCCCGCTGCCGACCGCGGAGGTCGCCGGCGACGGCCGGGTGTTCGTCGCCTGGGAGGACTGCCGCTTCGAGCCCAGGTGCACGGCCAACGACATCGTCTTCAGCACGTCGAGCGACGGCGTCAGCTGGAGCCCGGTCAGCCGCGTCCCGCTCGATCCGGTGGGCAGCGGCGTCGACCACTTCATCCCCGGCCTGGGTGTCGACCCGGCCACCTCCGGAGCCGGCACGCACCTGGGCCTCACGTACTACTACTACCCCGACGCCGCGTGCACCGTGGCCACGTGCCAGCTCGACGTGGGCTACGCCTCCTCGCCGGACGGCGGGGCGACCTGGAGTCCGCCGACGAAGCTGACCGGGCCGATGTCGCTGACCGACATCGCCAACACGTCGCAGGGGCGGATGGTCGGCGACTACATCTCGACGTCGTTCAACGACGCCGGCACGGCGGCGACCGTCTTCGCCGTCGGCCTGCCGCACTCCGGCAGCGTGTTCGACGAGGGCATGTGGGCGCCTACGACGCCGCTGCCGGTGGCGACGGGCGCGGCGGCGTCACGCCAGTCGAGCACCGCGGGCGCGGCGAGCGGCCAGGGCGTGGGAGCGGCACAGCAAGCTGTGCGGGACGACTAGGGGGAAGCGCATCGCGCCCGCCTCCGGGTGGGCGCGGTGCGCCGTGCCGCACGCCATGTCGCGCGGTCCCCGCTGGCTGCCGGCCGATCTGACCGTCCGTCCGTCACCGG
>JAXDHL010000266.1:0-5955 GCA_034664525.1 Solirubrobacteraceae bacterium | reverse complement strand
CGGAGCCCGGCGTTGTCCGGGTGCCGGTAGAGCGCGTTGTCGTCGAGCGTCACCTTCGCGTCCAGCGCCTTGACCTGGCGGTCGGCGGTGACGATCAGCGGGTTGACCTCCACGAGCGTCGCATCCTCGGCGACGAACGCCGCGTACAGCCTGGCGAGCATGTCGCCGATCGGCCGCACGACGTCGGCGTCGACGCCGGCGTCGAAGGCCAGGCGCCGCCCGTGGAAGGCCTGGAAGCCCAGCAGCGGGTCGACGTGCAGGCGGGCCAGCGCGTCCGGGTTGGTCTCGGCCACCTCCTCGATGTCCATGCCGCCCTGCGTGGAGAGCATGACGAGGGGCTTCTTGGCCGAGCGGTCGAAGATGACCGAGGCGTAGTACTCCGAGGCGATGTCCGACGCGGCCTCGACCCACACCTCGTGGACGGTGAAGCCGCGGATGTCCATGCCGATGATGTTCGTGGCGTGCTGCTGCGCCTCGGTGCGGTCGTTGGCGACCTTGATGCCGCCGGCCTTGCCGCGGCCGCCGATCTGCACCTGCGCCTTGATCACGCACGGGTACCCGATCTCCTCGGCGGCCTCCACGGCCTCGTCGACCGAGGTAGCGGGACGGCCGGAGGGGACCGGAACACCGTGGCGCGCGAACAGCTGCTTGCCCTGGTATTCGAGTAGATCCATGAGGGAGGCCAGCCTACCGGCGTGCGCCCGGCATGCGCTTTGAGGCACAATGCCGCCCTCATGCCGCTCCCCAAGGACATCAATTTCGTCACGTTCGACGTCTACGGAACCCTGATCGACTGGGAGGACGGCGCCTACACCGCGTTCCAGAAGGAAGCGGACCGGGACGGCTACACCCTCGCCCGCGACGAGGTCATCCCGCTCTTCCTCCAGCACCAGCGGGAGATCATGAGCGGCTCCTACGAGCTCTACGCCGAGGTCCTGCGCCGCACGGCGATCGCGGTGGCCAAGGATCTCGGGTGGCCGCTCGAGCCGTCGCGAGCCCAGTTCCTGCCCGACTCGGTGTCACGGTGGAGGCCGTTCAAGGAGACCCTCCCGGTGCTCAAGAAGGCCAAGGCCAAGAAGCAGATCGGCCTGATCTCGAACATCGACGACAAGCTGCTGGGCCAGACGCGGCGGCACTTCGGGATGGACTTCGACCTCGTGGTCACGGCCCAGCAGGTGCGTTCCTACAAGCCGGATCCGGCGCACTTCAAGGAGTGCGAGCGGCGGATCGGCACCAAGAAGGGCTGGGTCCACGTCGCCTCGTCGCACTACCACGACGTCGACCCGTGCGTGAAGGCGAAGATCCCCGTGATCTGGGTCAACCGCCACGGCGAGGCGCTCGAGCCCGGGGCGAAGAAGCCGACCGAAGAGGTCGCGACGCTCAGGGACGCCATGAAGCTCCTGGGTCTCTAGACGGCCGGGTGAGGGTCCAGGCGCTCCACACCGACGTGGTGGTCGCCACGTCCCGCGTCTACCAGACGACCTGCACGCTGCTGCGCAACGCCGACGAGGCGTTCGTGGTCGACTCGGTCGTACTCCCAGACGAGCTCGAGCTGCTGCCGACCGTCGCCGCCCAGGCGCAGTTCAGCGTCGTCGGGCTGCTCGCCACGCACGCCGACTGGGACCACGTGCTGGCGCCGTACGCGTTCGGCGACGGGTCGCTCGGCGTCGCCGAGTCGACCGCCGCGCGGCTGCGCGACTCGCCCGGCGAGGCTCAGCGCGGGCTGCGAGCGTTCGACGAGGAGCACTACGTGGTCCGGCCGCGCCCGCTCGCGCTCGCGGGCTGGCAGGAGGTTCCGGCGCCCGGCCGCTGCGAGCTGGGCGCCGGCGAGCTCGAGCTGATCGCGACCTCCGGCCACACCGCCGACGGAATGGCGATCTGGGTGCCCTGGGCGAAGACCCTCGTCGCCGGCGACTACCTCTCGCCGGTCGAGATCCCGATGGTCGGCCACGCGCTCGACGCCTACCTGGACACCCTCGCGCGCCTGGAGCCGCACGTCGCCGCCGCCGACTGGGTCGTGCCCGGCCACGGCGAGCCGCTCGACGGCGAGCGCGCGCTCGCGATCCTGCGCGAGGACCGGGCCTACCTCGAGGCGCTGCGCGAGCACGGCGCCGACGCGCCGCTCCCGCTCGCCCGCCGGACCGCCGCCCAGCGCCGGATCCACGCGGCGAACGTCGAGCGGATCTAGCCGGCGTCCTCGTCGTCCGCCGGCTCGGCCGCGGCCGACGTGATGACGGCGATCGGGTCGCCGGACCTGATCGGCTCGCCCTCCTTGGCGGCCAGCGACGCGACCGTGCCCGCCTTGTGGGCGGTGATCTCGTTCTCCATCTTCATCGCCTCGATGATGCAGATGAGCTGGCCCTCCTCGACCGCGTCGCCCTCGGCGACCAGCACCTTCCACATGTTGCCCTGCAGCGGGGAGGTGAGCTCGTCGCCCCCGCCGCCTGCGCCGCCGCCCTTGCGGGCGCCGCGCTTCGGCGCCGTGCGGCCGGTGCCGTTGGCGCCGCCGCCGGCCGCGGCGGCCGGCGCGAACGCCTCGCCGTGCACCTTGACCTCGAAGCGCTTGCCGGACACCTCGACGGTGTAGGTGCGCTCCTCGGTCTCGACGTCGTCCTGGTCGCCGGCGGGCTCCGGCGGCGGCCCCGCCAGGGACTTCAGCCACTCGGGGTCCTCGATCAGGTCACGGCAGGTCTCGGCGTGCTTCCACTGGTCGGACGCCATGATCGCCTTGTGGAACGGCATCAGCGTGGTGACGCCCTCCACCTCGAACTCGTCCAGCGCGCGCAGCATGCGCCGGGTGGCGAGCTCGCGCGTCGAGTCCCACACGATCAGCTTGGCGACCATCGGGTCATACAGCGGCGTGATCTCGGAGCCGCTGAGCACGCCGGAGTCCACGCGCACCCCCGGCCCGGACGGCTCGCGGTAGTGGGTGACCGTGCCCGGCGCCGGCGCGAAGTTGCGGTCGGCCGCCTCGGAGTTGATGCGGCACTCGATCGCCCAGCCGCGCAGCTGCACGTCCTCCTGGGCGATGTCGAGCGTCTCGCCCGCCGCGATCAAGATCTGCTCGCGCACGATGTCGATGCCGGTCGTCGCTTCGGTGACGCAGTGCTCGACCTGCACGCGGGTGTTCATCTCGAGGAAGAAGTACTCGTCCGGTCCGTCGTCCTGCTTGACGAACAGTCCCTCGATCGTGCCCGCCGAGTGGTAGCCGACCGCCCTGGCTGCGTCGACCCCGATCTTGCCGATCTTCTCGCGCATCTCGGCGTCGACGAGCGGGCCCGGCGATTCCTCGATCAGCTTCTGGTGCCGGCGCTGGATCGAGCAGTCGCGCTCGCCGAGGTGGATGACGTTGCCGTGCGTGTCGGCGAGGATCTGGACCTCGACGTGGCGGGGATCCTCGAGGTAGCGCTCGAGGTACACGGTGTCGTCGGAGAAGAACTTCTCGCCCTCGCGCGCCGCGCCCTCGAAGGCGTCCTTGAGCTTGTCGGGCGTCATCGCGACCCGGAAGCCCTTGCCGCCGCCGCCGCCCGCGGCCTTGACCGCGATCGGGTAGCCGATCTCCTCCGCGATCCGCCCGGCGTCCTCGAGCGTCTCCACGGGATCCGTGGTGCCGGGGACGATCGGGACCCCGGCCGCCTTCATCAGCTCGCGCGCCTTGGTCTTCGAGCCCATCGCGTCGATCGCCGAGGCGGGCGGGCCGATGAACGTGATGCCCTCCTCCTCGAGCCGGCGCGCGAAGGCGGCGTTCTCGGCCAGGAAGCCGTAGCCGGGGTGGACGGCCTCCGCGCCCGACTCCTTGCAGACCTCGATGATCTTGTCGACGACGAGGTAGCTCTCGGCCGCCGGGCCCGGCCCGATGAGATAGGCCTCGGTCGCGCGCCTGACGTGCTGGGCGTCCCGGTCGGCCTCGGAGTAGACGGCCACCGATGCGATCCCGAGCTCGTCGAGCGCGCGGATGACGCGGACGGCGATCTCGCCTCGGTTGGCCACGAGCACCTTGCTGAACATGTGGCCGAGCATCCTATTCAGCGGCACGCGGCCGCGGCCTGCTCGCTATGGGCAGGAACCTACGCGGCCATGCCCGCGGCGACCGTGTCGTTCGTGGCCTCGTCGACCAGGATGAACGCGCCGGTGGGGCGCAGGTCGCCGTAGGCGTCGACGGCCAGCGGCTCGGCGAGCCGCAGCGCGACCCGGGCGATGTCGTTGAGCTCGAGCGCGTCGGCCGGCTCGTGGTCGAGCGTGGTGACGTCGAGCCGGTGCTCGACCGCTTCGAGGCGGCCCCGAACGGTGCGCGTCGCGTGCTTGAGCAGGTAGCGGCCGCCGGGCTTGGCCGGCGTCTCGGACAGCCAGCACAGCGTCGCCGCGAGGTGCCGCACGGGCTCGGGGGCCGCGGCCGCCGGGGCCAGCAGGTCGCCGCGGGAGACGTCGACGTCGTCGGTCAGGCGGACGGTCACCGACAGCGGCGCGGCGGCCTCGGTCAGCGGCCCGGCGGGGCCGTCGATCGCGGCGACCGCGCTGCGCTGCCCGCGCGGCAGGACGACGATCTCGTCGCCGACCCGCAGGATGCCGGACGCGACCGCGCCGGCATAGCCGCGGTAGTCGGAGCCGTGCGGCCGGATGACCGACTGGACCGGGAAGCGGGCGGGCTGTTCGGCCGGATCGGCGCCCACGGGCACGGACTCCAGGTGCTCGAGCAGCGGCGGCCCGGGATACCACGGCATCGCGTCGCTGAGCTCGACGACGTTGTCGCCGTGCAGTGCCGAGATCGGGATGTAGGTCACGCCGTGCAGGTCCAGCCGCGAGGCCAGCTCGCAGAAGTCGCGCACGATGTCGTCGAAGCGCTCCTCGCTGAAGCCGACGAGGTCCATCTTGTTGACGCAGACGGTGACGTGCCGGACGCCGAGCAGCGCGGCGATCGCGGCGTGGCGGCGCGTCTGGTCCGTGACCCCGTTGCGCGCATCCACCAGGACCAGCGCGAGCTCGGCCGTCGAGGCGCCGGTGACCATGTTGCGCGTGTACTGCACGTGCCCGGGCGTGTCGGCCAGGATGAAGCGGCGCTTCGGGGTGGCGAAGTGGCGGTAGGCGACGTCGATCGTGATGCCCTGCTCGCGCTCGGCGCGCAGGCCGTCGGTCAGCCGCGCGAGGTCGCCTCCGGCGGCCTCCCACTCGTCGGCCATCAGCGACTTGGCGTCGCTCAGCAGCCGGCCGATCAGCGTCGACTTGCCGTCGTCGACCGAGCCGGCCGTCGCGAGTCTCAACAGGTCGGTCATCGGCGGGCCACCTAGAAGTAGCCCAGGCGTTTGCGGTCTTCCATCGACGCGACGGAGACGCGGTCGTCGCCGCGCGTCTGCCCGCGCTCGGTGATGCGCGTGGCCGCGATCTCGGCCACGACCTCGGCGATCGCGGTCGCGGTCGAGCGCACGGCGCCGGTGACCGTCAGGTCGCCGACGGTCCGGTAGCGCACCCACTCGCGGAACGGCGCCTCGCCGTTGGTCAGCTCGACGTGCTCGGAGACCGCGTACAGCATCCCGTCGCGCTCGAAGACCTCGCGCTCGTGGGCGTAGTAGATCGACGGCAGCTCGAGCTCCTCGCGGGCGACGTACTCCCACACGTCGAGCTCGGTCCAGTTGGAGATCGGGAACGCGCGCACGTGCTCCCCGGGCCGCACGCGGCCGTTGTAGATGTTCCACAGCTCCGGGCGCTGGGCGCGCGGGTCCCACTGGCCGAAGTCGTCACGGAAGGACAGGATGCGCTCCTTCGCGCGGGCACGCTCCTCGTCGCGGCGGGCACCTCCGAAGGCGGCGTCGAAGCCGTGCTCCTCGATCGCGTCGAGCAGCGTCGTCGTCTGCAGCCGGTTGCGCGACGCGCGCGGGCCGGCCTCCTCGGCCACCCGGCCGGCGTCGATCGAGTCCTGCACCGAGGCGACCACGAGCTTCACGCCGAGCTCGGCGACGC
>JAXDHL010000265.1:0-4444 GCA_034664525.1 Solirubrobacteraceae bacterium | reverse complement strand
CGCGCGGGCGGGCACGTTGGCCTCGACCGTCCCGTCCAGCGGCGCCTCGAGCTTCGTCTCCTTGACCGCGAGCCGGTAGGAGTCCGTGGCCACCATCCGCAGCTCGTCGCCGGCGGCCGACACGAGGATGCCGGTCAGCACCGGGCGCGTCTCATCACGCGAGGCCGACCGCGCGACCTTGGCCACCGTCTCCACGAACGCCTTCGACGGGACCGCCACCGTGGCGCCGTCCTCGGCCTCCGGGAACGGCGGGAAGTCCTCGAGGCGCAGCGTGCGGATGTGGAAGGTCGCGTTGCCGCCCTTGATCTCCACGTCCTGCTCGGCCGGGCGCAGCTCGATCGTCACGCCATCGCCGGGCAGCGCCCGGACGACGTCGACAAGCAGCCGCGCCGGCAGCACCGCGGCGCCCTCGCGCACCACCTCGCCGTCGAGCGGCACCCGCAGGCCGATCTCCATGTCGGTCGCCCGCAGCTCGATGGCGCCGCCGCGGACCAGCACCTGGACGCCCGACAGCGCCTGGATCGCGCTGCGCGTGGAGGCGGCGCGGGTCACGGTCTGCAGTTGGGTGAAGAGGGCGTCGCGCCCCGTGGACAGCTTCATCGCGCTCGCTCGCTCTCAGATGACGAAGGACATGAACAGATAGAGGAAGGAGTCATCAGGCCTGTCCATATGTGCACGACGGCCGGGATCCGGCGCCGGAGCTGGCAAGACGGGGTGTGCGCAGGCTGTGCACGAGCCGGCGAAGTTTGCCAACGCCATCGGACGCCATCGGCTAGGCCCCCAGCTCGCGGGTGAGCATGTGCACGACGTCGTAGGCCTCGCGGTCGATCGCGATGCGGTCGGCGGTGCGCTTGCAGGCGTGCATGACGGTGGTGTGCTTGCGGCCGAACGCGCGGCCGATCGCCGGCAGTGTCTCCTCGGTCAGCTCGCGGGACAGGTACATCGCGATCTGGCGCGCCCAGGCGACTCCGGCGGCGCGGCTCTCGGAGCGCAGCGCCTCGAGGCTGACCCCGAGTGCGTCGCAGGTCCGCTCCTGGATCTCCTGGACCGTGCGCCGGGCCGGCGCGCCGCCGGGCTTGAGGTCCGGGTAGAGGCCGGCGAGCACCTCGGCCGCGAGCTCGGCGCTGATCGCCCGCCGGGTCAGCGAGGCGAACGCGACCACGCGGATCAGCGCGCCCTCGAGGGCACGCACGTTCTGGTCCACGTGCGAGGCGATGAGCTCCAGCGCGTCCGGGTCGACGCCGGCCAGGTCGTCCTGGAGCACGCGCTTGCGGAGGATCGTCAGCCGCGTGGCGTGGTCCGGGGCGCCGAGCTCGGTGACCAGTCCGGCCTCGAAGCGGGCTCGCAGCCGGTCCTCCAGCGCCTGGAGGTCGCGCGGCGGGCGGTCCGAGGTCAGCACGAGCTGGGCGCCGGCCTCCTGGACGGCGTTGAACGTGTGGAAGAACTCCTCCTCGGTCTTGGCCTTGTCGCGGAGGAACTGGACGTCGTCGACCAGCAGGACGTCGACGTCGCGGTAGGCACGCTTGAACTCCGCGGTGCGCTTGCGGTGCAGGGCCCCGATGAAGTGGTTCGTGAACGCCTCGACGGTGGTGTAGCGGACGCGCAGACCGTCGCCGTAGGCCTGGACGTAGTTGGCGATCGAGTGCAGCAGGTGGGTCTTGCCGAGGCCCGGCGAGCCGCAGATGAACAGCGGGTTGTAGGCGAGGCCGGGGAGCTCGGCGACCGAGAGCGCGGCGGCGTGCGCGAGCCGGTTGGTGTCGCCGATGACGAACTGGTCGAAGGTCAGCCGCGGGTTGAAGCCCTCCGGCGGGGCGGTCGCGCCGCCGCCGTGGGCGATCACCGTGGTCGGCGCCGCGGCGCCGTCCGGCTCCGGCGCGGAGGAGCTGCCCGGCCCGACGAGGTCGACCCGGACGTCGGGCCCGAGCACGGCGGCCGCGCACGCCTGCAGCAGCCGGCCGTAGCGGTCGGCGACCCAGCCGCGGACGTTGTCATCGGCTTCCAGCACGAGCGCGTCGCCGGCCAGCTCGCGCAGGGCCAGGCGCTCGAGCCACAGGTGCCAGATCGGATCGGTGACCGCCGATCGCAACTCCCCGCGGATGCGGGTCCAGGAGGTCTCGAGAGGGTCGCCGGTCACGTGGGGGAGCGGTTCTAGCGCAGTCCAGTCGGCGCAACCCCCCGTCGACCCGGCGCTCGCCGCAAATCGCGCAGGAATCCCGCGCGGGCCGCCGCCGCGGGCCTGTGCACGGCTGTCGACGGCGTGTGCACGGCGGTGTGCGCGATCGGCCGCCCGCTATCCTTCCCCGGCCTCCGACTCTGGACCTTTTCGATGAAGCGCACCTACCAGCCCAAGAAGCGCAAGCGCGCCCGCACCCACGGCTTCCGGCAGCGCATGAGCACGCGCGCCGGCCGCATCGTGCTCAAGCGCCGCCGCGACAAGGGCCGCAAGCGGCTCACCGTCTAGGCGACCACGGCCGCCCGATGGCCGCCAAGCGGCGACGACTCTCCCGCAGCGCCGAATTCGAGCGCGTCTACCGGCAGGGTCGCTCGAAGGGCAACCGGTTCCTCGTCCTGTACGCGTTCCCTCGCTCCGAGGACGTCGCGCCGGTGTCCGATGCCGGCTCCCGGCTCGGGCTCTCCGTCTCGCGCAAGGTCGGCGGCGCCGTCGACCGCACGCGCGTGAAGCGCTGCCTGCGCGAGGCGTTCTGGGCCGAGGCCGAGCGGCTCCCGGACGGGTCGGACTACGTGGTCGTCGCGCGCCCGGACGCGCGCGAGCTCGCGGAGCGCGAGGGCATGCCCGGGCTGCGCAGCGCGCTGGCGGAGCTCGTCACGCAGCTCGGGGGGACGGCGTGACGCGGGTGCTGGAGGCGATCGTCCTGGCCCCGATCCGCTTCTATGCGCGCGTGATCTCGCCGGCTCTGCCGCCGCGCTGCAAATACCATCCTTCGTGCTCGGCATACGCCGTGCAGGCGGTGGAGCGCTACGGCATACTCCGCGGGCTCGTTCTCGCGGGATGGCGCTTGCTGCGCTGCAATCCGTTCAGCCACGGCGGGTACGACCCGCCCGAGGCACAGACCGTCTTCCGCGATCGCCCGCGGCCGTCACACTCCTCCTAAGCGCATGGTCCCCTTCGCCACCAACCCACTGCAGCCGCTGATCGACGTCTTCAAGGCGGTCCTGGTCTTCTTCCACGACAACGTGGGCCTCGGCTGGGGCTTCTCGATCGTGGTCCTCACGCTGATCATCCGCGCGCTGCTGCTGCCGCTGGCGCTCAAGCAGTTCCGCTCGATGCAGTCGCTCGCCCGGCACCAGCCGGAGCTCAAGAAGCTCCAGGAGCGCTACAAGGGCGACAAGGACCGGCTGAACCAGGAGATGATGAAGTTCTACCGGGAGAACAAGATCAACCCGCTGGCGTCGTGCCTGCCGCTGGCGGCCCAGATCCCGGTCTTCATCTCGCTCTTCTACATGCTGCGGACGGACCTGCGGCACGAGATCTGCCCCACCATCAACCCGGCCGGGATCGCGAACCCGAAGCCGTGCGGGGCGACGCCGTCGTCGGAGTTCTTCTTCATCCCGGACCTGACGAACAAGGCGACGGGCGGCGTCCTGATCGCGCTGATCATCCTCTACGTCGGCTCCCAGCTGATCTCGACCGTGATGTCGACGGTCAGCTCGGACCGCAACCAGAAGCTGATCATGTACGCGCTGCCGTTCTTCTTCGTCACGTTCGTGATCAACTTCCCGGCCGGCCTGCTCGTCTACTGGATCACGACGAACCTCTGGACGATCGTGCAGCAGTTGATCATCAAGCGCCGGCTCGGGCCGATGCGCCCGCCACCTGATCCGAACGCACCCAGTACCGCCAACGGCGGAGGTGGCGGCTTCCTGAAGTCGCTCGGCTTGCCGTCGCCGTCCTCGTCCTCGTCGTCGCGAGAACCGGCGACGGCCGGCGTGACGACGACCGGGTCGGGCGCCAAGGCGTCCCGGCCGACCGGGCCGCCCCCTGCCCCGCCGCGCAAGAAGAAGAAGCGCTCCGGGAGGCGCCGGTGAGCCGCGACACCGACACGACCCCGGAGGACCGCGTCCGGGACCTCGTCGAGGAGATCGTGGACGCGCTCGACCTCGACGCCGAGGTGGAGGTCGAGGTCGAGGGCGGCGAGATCAACGTGCGCGTCGAGGGCGAGGAGCTCGGCGCCTTCATCGGCCGCCACGGATCCACGATCGACGCGGTCCAGCACCTCGCCTACAAGGTCGCCGGCACCGGTGACGCGGCCGGCCCACGCGTGAACGTCGACGCCTCGGGCTACCGCGAGCGCCGCCGCTCCGTGCTGCAGCGCCAGGCCGACGAGGCCGCGCTGCGGGTCGAGCAGTCCGGTCGCCCGGTCGCCCTGGACGCGATGAGCGCGATCGAGCGCAAGGTCGTCCACGAGTACCTGAAGGACCGGGG
>JAXDHL010000264.1:0-4022 GCA_034664525.1 Solirubrobacteraceae bacterium | reverse complement strand
CGGCGGCCACATCTTCTGGGCCGTGGCCGAGAAGCTGCGCGGCCGCCCGATCCCGTTCTCGGTGATGGAGCGGGCCGGCTTCGTCGGCTTCGCGCTCGTCGCATGCCTGTTCGTGATCGGCCTGACCAACGACATCGGGCGCCTCACGGGGCAAGGGTTCGGCCTTGGAAGATGACGCACGCGTCATGTAGCGTGCGCTGAATGGAGAGCAGCACCGTGCAGGCGGGCGGGAGCGCCCGCGCAGTCGACGCCTCGACCATGGCAGAGGCGTTCCGCCGCACCGTCGCCGAGCACGGCGACCGGGTGGCCCAGCGGACCAAGGACGACGAGCTCAGCCTGACCTGGTCGCAGCTGCGTGACCGGGTCGACGCGCTCGCCGGTGGCCTGCACAAGCTCGGCGTCCGCAAGGGCGACACCGTCGGGCTGATGTTCGGCAACCGGCCGGAGTTCGCGATCGCCGACCTGGCCGTGATGACGCTCGGCGCGACCCCGTTCAGCCTCTACCAGACGCTCTCGCCCGAGCAGATCCAGTACGTCATCGGTGACGCGGGCGCCAAGGTCGCGCTCGTCGAGCAGGCCCACCTGGACCAGATCCGCAGCGCCCGGATGCTCGGGCTCCCGCAGCTCGAGACGGTCGTCGTCCTCGAGGGCGCCGACGGCGCCGGCACGCTCGCCTGGGACGACGTCGAGGGCGCGGACCCGGACTTCGATCCCGAGCCGCACTGGACGGCCCAGGAGCCGGACGACCTGCTGACGCTCATCTACACGAGCGGCACCACCGGGCCGCCCAAGGGTGTGCAGCTCACGCACAAGAACCTGCTGACGGCGGTCAGGAACATCGAGGACGTGGTGCAGTTCCCGCCCGCGTCGCGCGTCATCTCGTGGCTCCCGGCGGCCCACATCGCCGAGCGCGCCGCCCACCACTACCTGCCGATCGTGTTCGCGATGACGGTCACCACATGCCCGAACCCGCGCGACATCGTCGCCTATCTGCCGGCCGTGCGCCCGACCTGGTTCTTCGCCGTCCCGCGGATCTGGGAGAAGCTTCGCGGGGGCATGCTCGCCGGCGTGTTCCCGCCCGGCTCGGAGGACCGCGAGCACCTCGAGGCCGCCGAGCAGAAGGTCGTGCTCGAGCAGCGCGGGGAGCCGGTTCCGCCCGAGCTGGCCGAGCAGGCCGCCAAGCTCGACGAGAAGGCCGCCCAGGTCCGCACGATGCTCGGCCTCGACGAGGTCGTCGCCGTCAACGCCGGCGCGGCCCCGACGCCGCGCGAGGTGATCGTGTTCTTCCACGCGCTCGGCGTCCCGCTCGCGGAGCTGTGGGGCATGTCGGAGACGTGCGGCGCCGGGACGGTCAACCCGCCCGACCGCGTCAAGATCGGGACGGTCGGCCCGCCGATCAAGTCCGTCGAGCTCAAGCTGGCCGACGACGGCGAGGTCCTGATGCGCTCCGACGTCGTGATGGGCCGCGGCTACCGCAACCTGCCCGACAAGACCGCGGAAGCGCTGGACGCCGACGGCTGGCTGCACACCGGCGACATCGGGCAGATCGACGCGGACGGCTACCTCACGATCGTCGACCGCAAGAAGGAGATCATCATCAACGCCGCCGGCAAGAACATGTCGCCGGCGAACATCGAGGCGACGGTCAAGTCCGCTTCGCCGCTGATCGGCAACGCGTGCTGCATCGGCGACGCCAAGCCCTACAACTGCGCGCTGATCGTGCTCGACGCGGACTTCGCGCCGATGTGGGCGTCACAGCACGGGATCGAGGACACCGCGCTCGCCTCGCTGGCCCGCGACGAGCGCCTGCGCGAGGAGATCCACGCCGCGATCGACCAGGCCAACGCGAAGCTCGCGCGGGTCGAGCAGATCAAGAAGTTCACGATCGTGCCGGCCGACTGGGCGCCGGGCGGGGACGAGCTGACCCCGACGATGAAGCTCAAGCGCAAGCCGATCGCCGCGAAGTACGCCGCGGAGATCGCTGCCTTCTACGACAGCTGACGCGCGGGTGCTTGCTGGCGCAAGCACCCGGCTACGATGGACGGATGCCTCCCGTCTCCGTCACCCACTTCACCGACCCCGGCTGCCCGTGGGCATGGTCGGCATCGCCCGCGATCGCGGCGCTGCAGTGGCGCTACGGCGACCAGCTGGCGTGGCGGCACGTGATGATCGGCCTGACCGAGCACGGCTCGCAGTACGTCGAGCGTGGCTACACGCCGCTCAAGGCCGCCCGCGGCTACGCCCGCTTCCGGCGCTTCGGGATGCCGTTCGCGACGGCGCCGAAGGACCACGTCGCCGGCACCTCGCGCGGCTGCCGCGTCATCGTCGCCGCCCGCCTGCAGGCGCCCGAGCGCGAGTACGCGGTGTTCCGCGCCTTGCAGTTCATGCAGTTCTGCTCGACCGGGACGCTGGACACCGACAGCGACCTGCTCGCCGCCGTCCGCGACGTGCCCGGCGTCGACGCCGAGGCGCTGATCGCCGCCATCGACAGTCCCGCGGTGCTCGAGGCCTACGAGGCCGACCGCGCCGAGGCGCGCAGCGCCGAGGGCGGCGCGACGCACGCGCAGGGCAAGACCGCGGCGTCCGACGGCCCCGTCCGCTACACGGCGCCGTCGCTGATCTTCGCCACCGGCGACGGCGTCCGGCTCGAAGCCGGCGGCTTCCAGTCGCTGCAGGTCTACGACGCGATGCTCGCCAACCTGGACACGACGCTCGAACGGCGCGACCCGCCGCTCGACGTGGGTGAGGTCCTGGCCGCGTTCCCGGATGGCCTGGTCACGGCCGAGGTCGCCGAGGTGTACGCCTCCGGACCCGCGCAGGAGACCGACCGCGCCGTGCTCGAGGACCGGCTGATCGAGCTCGCCGCCGAGGGCCGCGCGACCCGCCTCGGCGTGGGCGACGATGCCCTGTGGCTCCCCGGCGTGTCCGAGCGCAGCGACGCTCGCGGCGCCGGCGGGCGCTTTCAAACCATTTCCTGACAGACACGCGACCGGTTTCCGGTTAGGGTCGCCGAGCCGGCGCTCAGGCGCCGGCTTCAGACCATCCATCTGCTCGGAGATCGCCCATGGGACGTCGTGTCCTCATCGGCCTGGCCGCGGCCTGCGCGGCCATTTTTGCGCCTGCAGTCGCCCAGGCCGACACGCTGAACGCCACCTGCGCGACGTTGCAGGACCAGCTCAACGCCGCCAACGGCGGCGACGAGGTCGTGCTGGCCGCTGCGGGCGGCCTGTGCAGCGGCTCGTACTACCTGCCTGACGTCACGATCACGCTGACCGGTGAGGACGGGGCGGGCTTCCAGCCGACCGACGAGGAATCCAGCCGCTCGCTCTACAACGGCGAGAGCGGCGTCGACGAGACGGTGCGGCACCTGGTCTTCAAGGGCAACGCCGCCGGCGCCGGCGGGTTCCAGTTCTACGGGTCGGGCGCGCCGACGATCGAGGACTCGACGTTCTCCGGCATCAGCGAGACGTACTCCGGCGGCGCGCTGGAGATCTTCTGCAACGGCCACGTCGTCCTGCGCGGCGACACCTTCACCGGCAACACCGCCGGCATCAGCGGCGGCGGGGCGCGTATCGGCGCCGCCTCCGTGACCGTCGAGGACTCGACGTTCTCCGGCAACGAGGCCGGCCAGGACGGCGGCGGCCTCGCGATCACCACCGACGCCTCCGGGGACGCGGCCCCGACGGCGTTCCGCGGCCGCGTGGCCGTCGGCGGCGCCGACGTGACGCTCACCGGCAACACGTTCAGCGGCAACGTCGCGGGCAACCCCACCCCGGCGTCCAACGCCGACGGCACCGGTGGCGGCGGTGGCCTGTGGGTCGGCAAGAACGGCGACGCGATCGACGGTGCGCAGCTCGCGAGCATCCCGCCCTATGGCACGAGCGGCGGCTCCACTGTCAGCGTGGCTCTCACGCGCAACGTCTTCGACGCGAACGCGATCGCCGACGGCGACGACAGCCGCAGCGGCGGCGGCGCCGAGTTCATGGGCGCGCACGTGAACTCGTACCGCAACCGCTTCACGC
>JAXDHL010000263.1:0-7302 GCA_034664525.1 Solirubrobacteraceae bacterium | reverse complement strand
GCGAGTCGAAGATCGACGAGTGCGGGTTGCCGACGATGTCGGTCGAGACGATCGGGTCCTCCGTGTACTGGAGGATGCCCTTCAGGGGCCCGTCGGCCGCGGCCTTCATCGCCGCGTTGACCTCCTCCGGCGACGTCTCGCGGTCGGCCTCGAAGGTGAGGTCGACGACGGAGCCGGTCGGGACGGGGGCGCGGATGGCGAAGCCGGACAGCTTGCCGTTGAGCTCCGGCAGCACGAGCCCGACGGCCTTGGCCGCGCCGGTCGACGCCGGGATCAGGTTCAGTGCGGCGGCTCGCGCGCGGCGCAGGTCCTTGTGCGGCATGTCCTGCAGGCGCTGGTCGGCCGTGTAGGCGTGGATCGTCGTCATCAGCCCGTGCTTGATGCCGACCGCGTCGTTGATCACCTTGGCGAACGGCGCCAGGCAGTTCGTCGTGCACGACGCGTTGGAGATGACGTGGTGGGCGTCCTTGTCGTAGTCGGAGTCGAAGTTGACGCCGAGCACGACGGTGACGTCCGGCTCGGTGGCCGGCGCGGAGATGACCACCTTCTTGGCGCCCGCGTCGAGGTGCTTGGCGGCGTCGGCGCGCTTGGTGAAGAAGCCGGTCGACTCGAGCACGACGTCGGCGCCGAGGTCGGCCCACGGCAGCGCGCCCGGGTCGCGCTCGGCGAGCACCTTCAGCCGGTCGCCGTCGACGATGATGTCGTCGCCGTCGAGCTCCACCGTGCCCGGGTACGGACCGAGGATCGAGTCGTACTTGAGCAGGTGCGCGAGCGTCTTCGCGTCCGTGAGGTCGTTCATGGCGACGAAGTCGATGTCGGCGCTCGCGGCCTTGGCGGCGCGGAAGAAGTTGCGGCCGATGCGGCCGAAGCCGTTGATGCCGACGCGTACGGCCATGGGTTCAGAGGACTCCTGTGTCGAAGTTGACCGGGGAGGGCAGAGGCCGGAAGCTACCGGAGGTTCGCCCTCAACCGGCGTGTGATGCGACCAGCTCTACCCGCAATCCATCCGGGTCGCGCAGGTAGGCGGCGTAGTAGCGCGGCCCGTACTGCGGGCGCGGGCCGGGCGCCCCGGCGCTCGATCCGCCGGCCTCGACGCCCGCCGCGTGCGCGGCGTCGACCGCCGCCTTGCCGGTGGCGCGGAACGCGATGTGCCCGTACGCCGGTTGCGGCGCGCTGCGCGCCGTGAGCCAGAACATGGGCTCGATCACGCCCCAGCCGATCACGTGCTGGTTCTCGTGCAGGCGGCGGACGCCGAGCGCGAAGAACACCGCGTCGTAGAAGCGGCCGGAGCGGGCGAGGTCGGCGACCTCGTAGCCGATGTGATCGATCACCGGCCGTCGATCCTAGGTCCCGGGCTGCTGCTCGTAGGCGGCGGCCATCCCGTCGGCGACCGCGCCCATCTGCTCGCGCAGCGCGCGCACCTCGCCGGCGAGCTCAGACCCCTTGGCCGCCCCCGTCGAGGCCGACACGGAGACGATCTGGCCGCGGATCGTGTCGAGCTCGACCAGGATCCGCTCCATCTCGGTGCCGAAGCGGCGCAGCTGGCGCTGCATCCGCTCCAGCGTCGTGCTTTGCATGGTCAGCGCCTCGGTCAGCTCCGCCTTCTCGGGGTCGCCCTGCACCTGCGCCAACCGCTCCTGCACCTGCTCGGGCGGCGTGTCGGCGAGCGCGTCGGCGAGCAGTTGCGCGCGGCGCGCGGTGTCCTCCAGCTCGGCGACGAAGCGGTCCACCTCGTCTGCGACCTCGTCGTAGGGCAGCTCGGCCTCGGCGATCGCGGTCCGGATGCGCTGCTCGCGCACGCGCGACTCGCGCACCAGGCGCCCGATCCCGGGCGTCAGCCGGCGCTCGTCGAGCTTCTGGCGCCGGCCCCCGAGCTGCTTGCGGCGGGCGGCGCGCTGGTCGGCGAGCACGCGGTCGGCGATCTCCTCGTCGAAGTAGGTGCGCGCCGCGCCGGCGAGGTACAGGACCGCGGCGGCGGGACCGAGGACTCCCACCACGCCGAGCAGGATCCCGACGATGAGCAGGACGGCCAGCACGGCGACGTTGAACGGGTCGAGCAGGGCGTTGAGCACCAGCGCGCGGTTGAACTCGCCCTTGCTGTACGGCTTGCGCTCGTCGGCCACGGGATCGCGCTTAGAAGAAGCTGGAGATCGACCGGTACACCGACTCGATGTCGCCCGTGCTGCCCGCGTAGCCCTTGCCGCCGGTCGCCGTCGCGAGCCGGTCGAGCTGGGCGCGTGCCTGAGCGGCGCCCGCGCTGTAGGCGATCGTGAACAGCCGCACCTGGTCGGGCGAGTCGCCCTGGCCGTTCAATGCGTTCAGCGCGTCGTCGAACGCGATCGACGAGTCCGTGTCCTCGCCGTCGGTGAGCAGCACGACCGCGTTGATGCGCTCCGCATCCTTGAGCGCGCGGACGGTCCGGAACCCCTGGACCGTCGCCTCGTAGAGCGCGGTCCCGCCGTCGGCGAACAGGCCGCTGACCGTCGAGCTCAGGCGGGCGCGGTTCTGGCTGAACGGCGCGATCGGCTCGAGCTGGCGCAGCTGATCGCTGAACGCCAGCAGCCCGACCCGGTCGCGCGGGCCGACGTCGCGGAAGAACGCCCGCAGGCCGGCCTTCGCGTGCAGCAGGCGGTTCTCGTCGACCATCGAGCCGGAGGTGTCGAGGACGAGCAGGATGTTGGCGGGCTTGCGGTCCGCGCGCCAGGTCTTCTTGGCGGCGGCGAGCACGCGCGGCTCGGGCAGGCCGAGGACGCGCTGCGGCTGGGCGGGGTCGGCGCCGTGGACGGCGTCGACCGGCGACACCGGCTTGGCGTTCGGGTCGGCGGGCCGGAAGCCGCCGCGGGCCGCGACCTCGGGCGTGATCTCCTTGGCGAGGAAGCGCTGGAACGCGGCAGCGCCCGCCTTCTGACCGGCGCTCACCCAGTCGCCCTGCAGCGTGATGAACGGGTCGTCGGAGTAGAACGTGCCCTCGCTCGGATAGATGGCGACGAGCCTCGGCTGCGACCCGCGGTGCGCGTTGAAGTCCAGCAGCGTCGCCTCCTCCATCGCGACGGCGGACGCGTAGCCCTGGCCGCCGCGGCGCATCTGGTCGGAGATGAACAGCGTCGTGTCCCCGTAGTGGACGATCGAGCGCTCGATCCCCTTCACGAGCGCGCGCGCCTTCGATCCGGTGACGTCGGCCTCGGTGAGCCCCTCCTTCTTGCCGGTCGCCGCGTAGTACTCGGCGACGACGGCGCTGAGGCCGGAGGTCGAGAAGTCCGGGTTGGTGTGGACGAGCTTGAACTTCCCCCACTCCGGGTGCCCGTACTTGGCCCAGCCCGTGCCGTCGGCGGCCAGGCCCAGGATCTCCTTGAAGCCGACGGGCTTGCGCGGGTAGCCGAGCGCCTTCGCCATCGGCTCCCACATCGCGATCACGAGCGGGGTGCGGACGATGCTCGGGTTGGCGTCGGCCACGAGCGGGCGGTCGGCCTCGTAGTTGAGCAGCCGGCCCCACAGCGAGGATGACGGCGACCACGCGACCGGCTTGTAGGTGCCCTTGGCGATCTGGGCCTCGACGTCGCCCGAGGACTTGTTGACCGCCTCGACGAAGACCGCCGTGCCGCCCGCCTGGACGTGCTGCGCGTTGAACCGCTTGACCAGCGGCAGCAGCAGCTTCTCCTTCTCGGGCGAGTAGGCGAACGTGACCCGGACCGCGCCCTTCGGCGCCTTCGCGGCCCCGCCGCCCGCGCCTCCGCCTCCGGAGCCACCGTCGCCGCCGCTGTTGGAGACGAGCAGGGCTGCGCCGACGGCGACCAGCGCGACGAGGGCGATAAGGAGCTGGCCGGGCTTCACACTGCGGAACCTACCGGCTCACATAGCGGGTTCCTCAGCGCTTTCTCAGTGATCGCTTAGGCGGGCCTGCGGATCGGAGCCCACAGTTGCGTGCCATGACCTGGCAACCCACATGGCAGCGGCTGGTCGCCTCGGCGCTCGTGCTGTTCGCGCTCGCGCTGGCCGTGCTGGTCTGGCGAGTGCAAGCCGGCGCCGACCCGGCGCTCGGCGCCACCCGGTCCGCGACGCAGTCGCAAACGCAAACGCAAACGCAAACGCAGTCGCAGCAGCAGGTGCCCCAGTCGCAGGACTCCAGCGGCGGCGTGGCGCCGTCCACCCACCAGTCATGAACCAGGCCGACCTCGGCTTCGACACGATGGGCGGCCGCGGGCGCGTGGTGCTGGCCTCCCCCACCCGCTCGCAGGCCGAGCTGGACGCGCTCGGCGACGCCGTCCTGACCGTCTGCGACGACGTCGAGACGCACCTGTCGCGCTTCGACCCGGACTCGGAGCTGAGCCGCTTCAACCGCGGCGAGCAGCCCGCCGGGTCCTCCTCGGAGCTCCTGCGCCGGCTGGCGCTCGCCGCCCGCTGGGCCGGTGAGACCACGGACGGCCTGGTCGACGCGACCCTGCTCGGCGAGCTGCGGCGCTCCGACGCCCCGCGCGCGGTCCTGGCCGACGCGCTGGCCGCCGCTCCCGAGCGCGGCCCCGCCCGCGGGCGCGCCGCCCGCGCGTACGAGACCCTGCGCGTGAGCCAGCGGGGCGAGGTCCGGCGCGCGGCGGGCGTCGGGCTGGACTCCGGCGGCCTGGCCAAGGGGCTGGCGGCCGACCTCGCCGCCGAGCTGATGCCCGCCGACGTCCGCTACGCGATCTCGGTCTGCGGCGACCTGGCCGTCGGCGGCGGTGCCCAGCAGATCGTCGTCGAGCCCGCCGCGCCCGGCGGCACCCCGGTCACGCTGACCGTCGGCCGGGAAAAAGGTGCCTGTCCCCTTTTTCCCGGTGGGGTGGCGACCTCGGGCATCGGCGCCCGGCTGTGGCAACGCGCGGACGGGACGTATGCGCATCACCTGCTCGACCCGTCGACCGGCGAGCCGGCCTGGACCGGTCTCGTCGCCGTCACCGCCGTCGCCGGCGGCGCGCTGGCGGCGGAAGTGCTGGCCAAGCACGCGCTGCTGGCCGGACCGCGCGCCGCGCGGCGGTTGCTGCGCCGGGCGGGTGGCGGCGTGCTCCAGCACGAGGACGGGACGCTCGAGCCGGTCGTGGCCGCACCGGTCGTCCGCCTGAAGGTTCCCGCGTGACCGCCCTCGACTACCCGTTCTGGCTCGCCAGCCGGGCGGCCGGCATCACCGCCTACGTGCTGCTCTCGCTGACCGTCTGCGGGGGCCTCGTGATGGCGCTGCGGATGCCGCCGCGCCACCTGCGCGCGGTCGTCCGGATCCTGCACGAACGGCTCGCCCTGCTCGCGCTCGGCTTCGTCGCGGTCCACGGACTGCTGCTGCTCGGCGACACGTGGATGAAGGCGTCGCTGAGCCAGATCCTCGTCCCGTTCACGACGCCGTATCGCCCGTTCTGGACAGGCCTCGGCATCCTCGCGTTCTACGGGGCGGCCGGGCTCGGGCTGACCTTCTACGCCCGCTCCCGCCTCGGTGCGCGCCGCTGGCGCCGCGCCCACCGCTTCATCCCGATCGCGTGGGCGCTCGCGGTGGCGCACGTGCTCGGCGCCGGGACGGACGCCCGCAGCCTGTGGGTGCTGCTGCCGCTGGCGCTGACCGTCGGGGCCGCGGGCTGGCTGCTCGCCGACCGCTGGCTGTCGCCGCCCTCCGGGCGCCGCGCTAGCCCGCCAGCTCGAGCAGCTTCGTGACCGTGTTCCAGTTGCGGTCGGTCGCGGTCACGCCGAGCGTCCGGTCGGTGATCAGCTTGGCCATCGCCGAGTCGCGCATGCCGTCCACGTACAGCGCGTACAGGTGCCCGTCGGCCCACACGACCGCCTCGCCGCCGGCCGCGGCCGCCTCGACCTTCTCGCGCGCCGCGGGACCGGGCGGCGCCGACAGGAACGTCACGTGCAGGTTCTTGGGCTCGCCGGTGCGGTCCGGCCACGGGTTGGCCTTGACCACGTGCGCCAGCTGGTCGCGCGAGCGGACGACGACGAGCACGCCGTCCACGCCGCAGCGCTCCTCGATCACGCGCCCGATCGCGGTCTCGACCGCTGCGGCGGAGTCCGCGCAGCGCAGCACGACGTTGCCGCTCTGGCCGAGCGTGCGCACGTCCTCGTAGCCGAGCGACTCGAGCGCCGCGCGCAGGTCGGCCATCGGGATCCGCCGGTGACCGCCGACGTTGATGCCGCGCAGCAGCGCGATCCAGGCCGCCATCAGCGCAGCGTGACCCGCTCGACGTCGCGGTGGGTCGCCTCGACGAAGTAGCGCTCGTCGGGGGCGAAGCGCGCCGCCAGCGCCTCGGCGATCGCCACCGAGCGGTGGCGGCCGCCCGTGCAGCCGATCGACACGATCAGGTGCGACTTGCCCTCGGCCACGTACTGCGGCAGCAGGTACTCCAGCAGCGGCACGACGTGGTCGTAGAACTCGGCGAGCCGGCCGTCGCGCCCGACGTAGTCGACGATCCGCTCGTCGAACCCGGTCAGCGGCCGCAGGTCCGGCTCGTAGTGCGGGTTGGGCAGGAAGCGCACGTCGAGCAGCAGGTCGGCGTCGCGCGCCGGCCCGTTCTTGAAGCCGAAGGACTGGAACGTGAGCGCGAGCCGCCCGGTCGCCGACGGGTGCAGCATGTCGGCGGCGACCTTGCGGCGCAGCGCCGACGCGCTCAGCCCCGTGGTGTCGAGCACGACGTCGGCGCGCGCATGGATCGGGCCCAGCAGCTCCGCCTCGCGGCGCACGCCGGCGAGCACCTCCCCACCCTCCTTGGCCAGCGGATGCCGCCGGCGGGTCTCCTTGTAGCGGGTGAGCAGCGTCTCCTCCGACGCGGTGAGGAACAGCACGCGGTGGTTGATCCCGGCCTCGGTGAGCTCGTCGAGGACCTCGGCCAGGTGCTCGAAGTACGTGCCGCCTCGCAGGTCGGAGACGACCGCCGCACGCTCCACCTTCGAGCCCGCGTGGGTGAACAGATCCGACAGCGAGCGGATCATCTCGGCGGGCAGGTTGTCGACGCAGAAGTAGCCCGCGTCCTCGAAGACGTTCATCGCCGAGGACTTGCCCGCGCCGGAGAACCCGGAGATCACGATCAGATCCTCGAGCTTCGACGGCCTGCGCCCGTTGCGCCCCATGCCCGGGATTGTCCCGCGCGCTCCGGCGGGTCGTGTCAACGGCCTGTCCTGTTCAGGTGGGCGTACAGGTCGCGGCCGATCTTGGCCGGCAGGCCGGGCACGGCCTCGAGGTCCTCGCGCGAGGCGCCGAGCACCGCCTCAGGCGAGCCGAAGTGCTTGAGCAGCGCGCGCTTGCGGGTCGCACCGACGCCGGGCAGCTCGTCCAGGATCGACTCGGTC
>JAXDHL010000262.1:0-5850 GCA_034664525.1 Solirubrobacteraceae bacterium | reverse complement strand
GCCCGCCGCGGCGGCGCACGTAGCGCACCGCCTCGACCCAGCCGGCGCCCGCCAGGACGCAGACGAAGGCGACGGGCAGGACGACGTAGCGCAGGTTGCCGCTGAAGCCGCCCTGGGTCATCAGCGCGACCGCGAGCAGCAGCGCGGCGGCGGTCCCGCCCAGCACGAGGACGATGTGGTCGTGCTCGCCGCTGCGGCGGCGCAGCGCGGTGCCGAGCGCGGCGAGCGCGCCGGCGCCGATCACGAGCGGCAGCACGGCGAACGACCGCCGCAGGACCTCGAACGCCGGGAACGCCGCGTAGGCCGCCGAGTCGAGGTTCGGCTGGCGGGCGCGCGAGGCCGCGCGCAGGAAGTCGCCCGACCCCAGGTACTCGGGCACGAACCACGCCAGCGGGATCGCCGCGAACAGCGCCGCGACCAGTACGCGTCGTTCAGGTTGCGTCCAGCCGAGCCACAGGCCGTACAGCCCCCAGAACGGCCAGACCTCCGGTCGCAGGAGCGCGGCCCCGAAGCCCAGCACGAACGCCCAGGTATGCCGGCCGTCCAGATGGCGGGCGACCGCCCACAGCACGAGCGCCGTCAACAGGCCCTCCGAGTTGCCGCGCCAGGCGCCGTAGGCGTAGCCCTCGGAGGCGAGGATCGCCACGCCCGCGATCAGCCCGGCCGGCCAGCCCGCCAGCCGCCACGCCAAGCGGGCGCCCATGGCGATCCCGAGCAGCCCGCCGGCGCGCGCGACGACGAGCCAGAGCTGCGGCGCGGCGTCCCCGAATCCGCTGAACGGCACGGTGAACAGCATCGGGAGCGGCTTCCAGCTCGGGCCCTGCACGGTGTCGAGCGTCCCGTGCGCGATCTCGCGACCCCAGATGATCCAGGACATCGGGTCGTACGTCGGCTGGCTCGGGCCCACCAGCGACAGCGCGCCGAGGGCCAGGCAGCCGGCCACGATCGCGATCCACGCGCGGTCGTCGCGCACCCGGTCGGCGCGCGCGGGCTCGCGCCGCCGTGCGGGCAGCGGAAGACGCAGGGGCGCCGTGGACGGACGGAGCGGGGCGACAGACACCTAGCCAGCTTCTACCCGCTCGAGGTCCAGCAGTTTCAGCCCAGCGGGCGCCTCGCGCGTGCGCACGACGGCGAAGCCGCGCCGCTCGTACAGCGCCAGCGCGGGCGCGTTGGCCGCCGCGGTCGACACCGTGGTGCGGCGGACGCCGGTCTCGACGGCGTCGAGCGCGTCGAGCAGCCGGGTGGCGAGCCCGCGGCGATGGTGCAGCGGATGCACGACCAGACGGCAGATGTCGAGGTGGTCGCCGTCGCGCGTGGTGGCGACGAACCCCCAATCCGGATCACCGAGGAACGCCTCCTCCGCGCCGGCGAGATCCCTGCCGGTCTGGCGCAGCGGGGGGATCTCGTCCGAGCCGACGAGCTCGGCCTCGACGCGATAGGCGGCGCGCTGCAGCGCGGCCAGCGCGTCGGCGAGCGCTGGGTCGGCGGCGGGATCGAGCCGGCGGATCACCCGAGCCGCAGCGCGTGCCGCGCCGCGCCGAGCCGGTCGTCGCCGTCCGGAGGGTCGAGAGGCGTGGTGCGGTCCCACAGCGCCAGCCCGCGGTCCAGGGCGGCGATCGGCAGGCCGGCGGCTTCGGCGAGCGCCGTCGCCCGGCGCTCGAGCAGCATCGCGTCGCCCGAGTTGAGCGCCCGCTTGGCGGCCAGGGTCGTCGCGTCGTCGTGGGCGACCGCGACGTGCAGGGCGTCGGCATCGAGCTCGTAGACGCCGGCGGCGCCGATCGTGGTCAGGAACTCGAACCGCTCGGCGCGGCCGAAGCCCGGCAGCGCGAGGCGGTCGAACGTGCGCGCGAAGCGCCGCTGCGGCGTCCAGCCCGGCTCGCCGCCGATCGCGCGCCGCTGCGAGCCGTTGCGGGCGGCCCACGCCTTGTAGGCGGCGATCGCGCGCTCGGCCGCCGGGCCGAGGCCGGAGCCGGCGCCGTCCTCCATCGACGGGCGGGCGGCGGTGAGCGCCGCCTGCAGCTCGGGATTGTCGGGGCCGGCGAGCGCGAGCAGGAACGCGAGCCAGGTCGCGGACTCGGCATCGTCGGCCTCGGCCACCGCCGGGTGCGGGCCCGGGAAGTCCAGCCGGGCGGCGGCGACCGTGAGCGCGACGGCCAGGCGCTCGGCGTCGGCGGTCGCCTTGACGCCCGGGACGAGGTCGGAGCGCCAGCCGTCGTCGGTCGCGCGGGCCAGGCGCTTGGTCACCAGATGCCCGGCGCGCGAGCCGCTGCCGTGGCGTCGGGCCGGGGGCGGGGTGCCCGGCCGGCGGGCGGTCGATCCGCCGCCGCGCGACGAGGCAGGCCGCTGCGGCGCCTTCTCGCGGGCGCAGATCGGGCAGTTGACCTCGAGGCGGTTGTGACGACAGAACATCGGCACTGCCGCGGATTGAATCAACTCAGGGCCCGGCCACCGCGCGATCGGTCCGGAGACACCGCGACTCGCTCGCGCAAGGCGTGTTGAAGGTCATTACACGGATGTGCGACCGGCGCCGCCGCCCTACCCGCGGGCGGCGCCGGTCAAGGATCCTCGTCCTCGTCCTCGTCGCCCGCCACGAACCCCGGTGCGGCGATCACCAGCACGCCGAGGGCGACGAAGGCCAGCAGCCCGAGGATTCCCAGCAGCAGCGTCAGCGGCGCCTTGAACACGAACAGCAGGCCGGCGCCGAGCACCCCGCAGGCGATCCACAGCCGGGTCATTGCAGGCGCTCGTCCAGCGGTTCGTGCGGCGTCTCCACCACGCCGCGCAGGACGAGCCGGTAGAGCAGGACGAGCGCCGGCACGAGGAACACCGCGCCGATGGCGAGCGCGATCAGCAGCGCGGCCAGCGACGAGTCCGGCGCCGCCGCCTGTTGCAGCGTGAGCCGGCCCGGGATCAGGTCGGGCGACTGTGCCGCCACCCAGCCGACCACGACCAGCGCGACCGCGGCCGCGGCGGCGTAGCGGGCGGGCTCGAAGGCGCCGCGGGCCACCAGCGCCAGCGTCCCCGCGCCGGCCGCCGCCGAGCCGAGCACGCAGGCGAGGCCGAGCCCCGAGGTCAGCCCGTCGAACAGCGGGCGGAAATCGCCCCGGACGACGACCAGGGCAGCCAGCGCCAGCGCCCCCGTGACCGCGCCGGACGCGAGCGCTCGCGTGCGCAGCGGCCGGATCAGGTCGGCGAGTCCGCGCCGGCGCGCGTCACCGCACAAGAAGACCGCTGCCAGATGCGAGCCGGCGGCGACGGCGAGCACGCCGAGCATGAGCGACGTCGGCGTCAGCCAGGAGCCGAACGGCGCGGCGAGCGCGTTGCCGACCGGGACGCGGCCGGTGGCGACCGCGCCGATCACGGCGCCGAGCGCGAACGGGACGAGGATCGAGGAGACCGCGAACAGCGCGCCGAGCGCCCGGCCCTCGCGGACGGTGGTCGCGTGCCCGCGGAGGGCGAACGCGGTGCCGCGGAAGATGATCCCGGCGGTGGCGATCAGCAGCGGGATCCACAGGCTCGACATCACCGACGCGTAGAACGGCGGGAACGCGGTCCACAACACGACGAGCAGGAACGGCAGCCACACGTGGTTGGCCTCCCACACCGGCGACATCGACGCGACGATCAGCCCGCGCAGGTGGCCGCCCCGCCGCGGGCCGCCGGCGGTCAGATCCCAGAATCCCGTGCCGTAGTCGGCGCCGCCGAGCACGGCGTACGCCACGAGCGCTGCGAGCGCGACCACGAGGCAGGCGGTCGCCATCAGGCGTGCTCCCGCTCGCGGCCGATCCGGCGCAGCAGCCATGCGACCAGCCCGGCCAGCCCGAGGTACACGACGGCCATCAGCGCGAAGGCGGCGGGCAGCCCGTCCGAGTTCGTCACCGCATCCCGCGTGCGCAGCACGCCGTACACCAGCCACGGCTGGCGGCCGACCTCGGTCGTGATCCAACCGGCGAGCAGCGCGACGATCGCTCCCGGCCCGGCGGCCACGACCGCCCACCAGAACCAGCGCGACCGCGGCAGCCGCCGGTGGCGCGCCCAGGTGGCGATGTAGAGCGCCCCCAGCAGTGCCAGCAGCGTGCCGATGCCCACCATGATCTGGAAGCTCCAGTGCACGACGTTCACCGGCGGGCGGTCGCGCGGCGGCACGCTGTCGAGGCCGATCACGCGGGCGTCGGGGTTGTGCTGGGCCAGCAACGACAGCAGCTTCGGGATCGCGATGCCGGCCTTGATCCGACCGTCGGAGTAGAAGCCGCCGAGGTGGAACGGCGCGCCGCGCTCGGTGTGCCCGAGGCCCTCGATGGCGGCGAGCTTGACCGGCTGCAGGTCGGCGATCTCGCGACCGGCCCAGTCCCCGACCAGCACCTGCACGGGCGCCGCCAGCGCGGCGAACGTGAGTGCGATCACCAGTCCCGCCCGGCCGTGCCGCGACCGGTCGCCGCGCAGCCGCGAGCGCGCGTAGACGCCGGCGACGATGAAGCCGGCGACCATGAAGCCGGCCACGTACATGTGCGCCAGCTCGTGCCAGAAGAACGGGTTGAACACGGCCTGCCAGGGGTGCACGTCGGTCACCCGGCCGTCCGCGGCCATCGTGAAGCCGGTCGGGTGGTTCATCCAGCCGTTGACGGCGATCACCATCATCGACCCGGTGAAGCCGGCGACGGCGGCCGGGATTCCGGCCAGCAGATGCGCGCGCGGCGACAGCCGGTCCCAGCCGTAGACGTAGATCGCGACGAAGATGCCCTCGGTGAAGAACGAGAAGCCCTCGAGCGCGAACGCGAGCCCGAAGACCTGGCCGAAGCGCGCCATGAAGTCCGGCCACAGCAGGCCGAGCTCGAAGCTCAGGATCGTGCCGGTGACCACGCCGACCGCGAACAGCGAGGCCATCACCTTCGACCAGCGCCGGGCCAGCCGCGTGTAGGTCGCGTCGCCCGTCCGCTGTCCGAGCCACTCGGCATAGAGGACCATCGCCGGGAAGGCGACCCCGAAGCACACGAGCGGGATGTGCACGGCGAACGACATCGCCTGCAGCTCCCGTGCCCACAGCAGGTCCGGCTGGACGGCGGCGAACGGCACGCCGCCAATCATCGCTCAGCGACTAGGCGACGGTCCAGGTGTCGCCGGCGTGCAGCAGCGCGTCGAGCTCGGCGGTGCCGGTCTCGGCCCGGTTCGCCGCCAGCTGCGCGGTGAGCTCCTGACCGGAGACCGGGTGCTTGACGTCGCGGAAGATCCCGATCGGCGTCGGCCCGTTCGGGACCAGCGACAGCCGCGAGAGTGCGAACGCCAGCGACGGGTCCTCGCGGTGCGCGTCGTGGACCAGCAGCGCGTCGGCGCCGACGTCGGCGATCGCGACGATCTCGAGGTCGCCGGTGTCCGGGTTGCGCCGCACGCCGTTCTCGCGCTCGACGCCGAAGCTGATCGGCTGCCCGTGCTCGAGCCGGATCGCGTTGATCCCGTTGGCCTGCTTGTCGCGCAGCGCGTCGAACGCCCCGTCGTTGAACACCGGGCAGTTCTGGTAGATCTCGATCAGCGCGGCGCCGTCGTGGGCGGCCGCCGCCCGCAGCATCGCCGGCAGGTGCTGCTTGTCGGTGTCGACCGTGCGGGCGACGAACGTCGCCTCGGCGCCGAGCGCCAGGGACACCGGGTTGAACGGCCCGTCGATCGAGCCGAACGGCGTCGACTTAGTGACCTTGCCGAGCTCCGACGTCGGTGAGACCTGGCCCTTGGTGAGGCCGTAGATCTGGTTGTTGAAGAGCAGGATCTTGACGGGCACGTTGCGGCGCAGCGCGTGGATCAGGTGGTTGCCGCCGATCGACAGCGCGTCGCCGTCGCCGGTCACGACCCAGATCGAGA